>JBJEJT010000126.1:0-3857 GCA_051878255.1 Candidatus Cryptobacteroides sp.
TCCGGATGATTCCGGAACGGCAGATTCAAGAACTATTAAAAGCACAAACACAATGAAATACACAGCACGATCAGCAGTCAGACTCTTTTTGTTCGCTGTCTCTTTGTCGATGATCTCCTGTGGGAGAGCCGGGGACAACGATTTGAAAGTCATCTCATATAATATCAGGTTCGGCCTTGCAGACGACGGTCCCAATGATTGGGACATCAGGAAACCGGCGAGCATTGCTATGATAAATGAGCAGAAACCGGACATTTTCGGACTTCAGGAAGCTGTGGACTTTCAGATATCCTATCTTGAGGAAAACCTTCCGGAATACAGGAGTATAGGAGTGGGTAGGGAAGACGGAGTGCTTGCAGGTGAACGTATGGCCATTTTTTATGATACCACCCGTGTCGCACTTCAGGAATGGGGGACCTATTGGTTGAGTGAAACCCCTTCTGTCCCTTCTTATGGTTGGGGAGCCCAATGCAAAAGAACTGCGACTTGGGCAAGGCTGACACATTTGCCGAGCCGTCACGATTTCTTCTATGTGAACACTCATCTGGACCACGTGAGTTCCGAGGCGAGGAAGAACGGTCTAATGCTGATTGTGAGGGAGGTGGCAAAGATGAATCCTGAGAATCTGCCAATGGTTCTGACAGGTGACTTCAATATGCCTCCGACGAGTGACAATCTTGATGAACTGAATAAGGTTATGACAAGTGCACGTGCCGGTGCAGTGGATTCCGATGTGAAAGGCTCGTTCAACGGTTGGGGACTTTATGGCAAATCCGATTCTGCCCCTACCTGGGACGGACCGGTCGAGACCACCCCTATGCAGATAGACTATATCTATTATTCAGGTTTCACGCAGTGCAGCAGATTCCGCGTCCTGGATCAATGTTATCTTGATATCGAATATATTTCCGACCATTATCCTGTGTGTGCGGAACTTGAATTCTAATTATGAAAAACAGTTTTCTGTATTTGTCACTTGCCATAGTCTTATTGTCGGGCTGTGGCAGGACCGATAAATCCCTTGTTGAGTTGGAGGAAGGTTTCAGGAATCCACCGTCAGAGTCCAGGCCCCAGGTCTGGTGGCATTGGATGAACGGCAACATCAGCAAGGACGGAATACGCAAGGACATTCTCTGGATGCACGATTCCGGAATATCTGGCTTTCACCATTTCGACGCGGCCCTGGATTCGGAGCAGATAGTCGCCCAAAGGCTGATTTATATGGACGATGGCTGGAAGGATGCCTTCCGTTACGCAATCACGCTTGCGGACTCTCTCGGTATGCCGGTCACCATAGCGAGTTCACCCGGTTGGAGCACCACTGGCGGCCCTTGGGTGAAAGCCGGGGATGCTATGAAAAAGGTCGTGTGGCGGAAGGTGCGTGTTGAAGGCGGACGCTATGTTTCCATTGATCTGCCGGAAGGCTACAATGTCGCGGGAAGTTTTCTCAACAGGGCCAACGGAGCCAAAGGCACGCTTTGGTACGAGGACATAGCCGTTCTTGCAGTGCGTCTGGACGATGAAGACAGGACCCTTGAGGAAAGGGGAGCCCGTGTGTCATCTGATGCCGCCGTGAAACTCGAAGATATGGTGGACGACGACCTCACCACAGGCGCAAGGGCTTCCTGGATTATGTACTCCTTCGATGAACCGCAATGCTTCTGTTCGGCGACAGTGGCGGACCAGAGGGAGCGAAACTGGTGGAGAAATGAAAAGGCCGACACAAGCGCGGTGCTTGAGTCAAGCGAGGACGGAGTCAATTTTACGGAGGTTACCCGAATCCCTTCCAATACGGTAAGCTATCAGGTCGTGTCTTTCCCTTCAGTTACGGCAAAATACTTCAGGCTCAGGTACCCGTCATCATTGTCCATAAGCGAATATGACCTGTCCTCACAGAACCGTGTTATGCTCGCCCCGGAAAAGGCCGCGTTCACATCTCCGGCCGACCTGCACGATTTCCCGACCCCTTATTCTGAAGGTGCCCCGGAGCCTGTGGATCTTACGGCATTTGTCAGGGACGGCAAGCTGGAATGGGATGCCCCGCAGGGCAAGTGGATGGTGTACCGCTTCGGAGCATCCTGCACGGGCAAGGAGAACCATCCTGCCCCGAAGGAAGCCACCGGTCTGGAAGTGGACAAACTTGATGCAGATGCGTGGCTGTCCTATTTCCGGAACTATCTGGATATGTACAAAGAGGCATCCGGCGCTCTTATGGGCGAACGAGGCATCCAGTACCTTCTGACTGACAGTTATGAGGCCCAGTTGCAGAACTGGACCCCGAAGATGTCCGAGCGCTTCCTGGAGAGGAACGGCTACGATATGAGACCGTGGCTGCCAGCCCTTGCAGGTGTGATAATCGGGGACTCCGAGCAGACGGAGCGTTTCCTGTGGGACTATAGGATGACAATCGGGCAGCTCTTCGCGGAAAACTACTGCCGTCTGAACGACATAGTGGAGGAATACGGGATGCGTGGACGATATACCGAAGCGCACGAAAACGGCAGGGAGTTCGTGATGGACGGGATGGATATCAAGAAGACCGCCCAAATCCCGATGTCGGCTACCTGGGTCCCATTCAGGATTGCGACAGGAACACAGGGATATATGGCAGACGCGGATGTGCGGGAGTCGGCCTCCGTTTCTCATCTGTATGGGCAGAGGTACGTTGCCTGCGAGTCTCTCACCGTCCCCGGTGACCATAAGCGTGCATACTCGTTCTGCCCGGAGAATCTCAAGCCGACCATCGACCAGGAATTCGCTGCCGGAGCGAACCGGATTGTAATCCACGAGTCCGCCCATCAGCCGCGCGATGACAAGTTCCCCGGACTGGGGCTGCTGGGCTACGGCCAGTGGTTCAACCGCCACGAGACCTGGGCGCATCTTGCCCGCGTCTGGACCGACTACATTGCCAGGACCTCGTTCCTGCTCCAGCAGGGTCGGTTCGTGGGGGACATCCTTGTGTACTACGGAGAGGATTCTTCAGTCTGTGCCGAATATGGGATCACCCCGCCGTCACTGCCCCGTGGCTATGCTTACGACTATGTCGGGCCGGGTTGCCTTATGGACTTGAGTTCAAAGGGCGGCAAGATCGTGGCCCCTTCAGGCAGTTCATACGAAGTTCTTGTCCTGGGCAACAACACGGATATTATGTCGGTCAAGGTCCTGAGGAAACTGGCAGGACTCGTGGATGACGGAGTGAGGATCGTCGGCTCTGCTCCGACGAGGATGGCAGGCAATTCCGGCACAGTGGAAGAGTTCAACAGTCTTGTCGGTCAGATCTGGTGCGGCGGCCGTGTCTTTCAGTCAGTCGAGGAGGCCCTTTCATACTGCGCCAGGGATGTGGACGCCCCGGAGGCTATAGATTTCGTCCACAGGGATATAGGCAAGATCCAGGCATATTGGCTGTCAAACAGTTCTGAAATGCCGATTTCATCGGAAATTTCTTTCCGCGTGTCAGGTCAGGAGCCCCGTTGCTGGAATCCTGAGACCGGAGAAATCTCAGACGTGACATACCGCATCTCGGATGGAAGGACATATCTCAGCCTTGAGATGCAACCTCACGACGCATTCTTCATAGTGTTCTCCGGCAAGGCAGGCTTGTCGGGAAATGTCGTCCATCGACCGGAAACGTCAGAACTTTTCCAAGTCACAGGTCCTTGGGAAGTCTCATTCCAGGAGGACAGAGGCGCCCCGGAGTCGATTGTTATGGAAAGACTGTCGTCACTTACGGAGTCGGATATCCCCGGGGTCAGGTATTTCTCCGGCACTGCCGTCTATAAAACGAAAGTTTCATTGCCTTGTACGGACGCGAAACTTATGCTTGACCTGGGCTGCGTGAAGAATCTGGCAGAGGTCTA
>JBJEJT010000127.1:0-3820 GCA_051878255.1 Candidatus Cryptobacteroides sp.
GATGAGAGTGAGCCGGTCGTTGGCTGCAGTGGTTTCCATACAACGGTTGATTTCATCACGGAGCTGAGGGTCGAGACGGTCCAGGTTGCCGAGAACGACGAATTTCACGCCATTGTCCATAAAAGTCGGCAGTTCGTTAGCCATACATCTTGCCATCAGGGACATAAGTCCAGACACCTCGTCCTCCGGACGGTTCCAGTTCTCTTCCGAGAAAGCATAGAGGGAAAGGTACCTGACCCCTTCCTCCACACAGGCCTCGGTGCACGCCCTCACGGACTCCACGCCCTCGAAATGTCCGTAAATCCGTTCTTTTCCCCGGGCTTTTGCCCATCTGCCGTTCCCGTCCATTATGATGGAGACGTGTACCGGCGTTCTGTTTTCCTGGTTCATATCTATATGCGACTGTTTCTGATGTCTTCCCCCCAATAAAGTTTGCTTGTGAGAGCGTTCACGAAATTTGATTTATGAAGGCGGACCCGTTTCAGCGAAAATCCTGCCAGACTCACTGACACCTCTGCGGATGCTTCCATATTGAAGTTCACATTGTCTGCCGAAAACACCAGTTGAGTGTCTCTGGAACGGAATTTCATACTCACGGAACAATTCAGCGGAATGATGAGAGGGCGCACGTTCAGGTTGTGCGGGGCGATAGGAGTGAGCATAAGCACCTGCGAGCCGGGGAAAGCGATTGGACCACCGGCACTGAGGGAGTATGCCGTGGACCCCAGGGAAGTCGCGACTATCAGTCCGTCAGCCCAATAGGTCGGGAGGGCATTGTCCCCCACCATAACGTCCACCCCGAGCATTGCGGCACCCAGCCGGTGGACACTGACTTCATTGAGCGCCACGAAAGTCTTCTCCCGTCCGTCCTGACTGACGCCCGCTGTGAGCATAGGACATTCCTCCACATTCAGCTCCCCCTTTTCCAGGGCTGCAATCACATCTTCCGGTCTGTTTTCGGAAAGAAAGCCAACTCTGCCCATATTCACGCCCAACACCGGGATCCCCCGTTCCGACGCGAAACGGGCAGCCGACAGGAAAGTGCCGTCGCCACCTGCGCTGAAGATGAGGCTGACTCCATCAAGTTCCGCACCCTGAGTTTCATTCAGGGCTGACAGCGGGAGCAGCACGGGGTCATACCCCCTGTCCCTGAGGCTGTTTTCGAAACTCCTGAATGGCGCGGATTCCACAAGCTCGCTGTTTCTGTATAAAATGGCTGTCATACTTTTGCGGATTTCCCATATTTGCCGTCTGTAAAGGTCCATATTCCTGAAACGACACAGCATAAACGCACAAAATTAGGAATTTTTGACAAGTTTCAGACAATTATACATAATTTTGCACGTTTTAATGGATAATATATGACAAGACTAAGCGTCAATATCAACAAATTCGCGACTTTGCGCAATTCGCGGGGAGGCAACAGACCGGACGTGTTGAAAGCTGCCCTGGACTGCGAGGCTTTCGGGGCGGAAGGCATTACAGTACACCCGAGACCGGACGAGAGACATATCAGATATGCCGATGTGAGGGCCCTGAAACCGCTGATTTCAACAGAACTCAATATAGAGGGGAATCCCATCCCAAGTTTCATCTCCCTTGTTGAGGAAGTGAAGCCGGCGCAGGTGACACTCGTCCCGGACGCTCCCGATGCCCTGACTTCAAACGCAGGATGGAACACCCTGGACAACAAGTCCTTCCTTACCGGAATCTGCTCTGAGTTCAAAAGCCTGGGCATAAGGACCTCGATTTTCGTGGACCCGGACCCGAGGATGGTGGAGGGGGCTGCATCGTGCGGCTGCGACAGGGTGGAACTCTACACGGCAGGATATGCCGAAGACTATGTCGTCTCCCCGGAGAAAGCGATAAGGAAATACTATGAGGCAGCCGTGGCAGCACGCGAATGTGGGCTGGGGCTGAATGCCGGACACGACCTGGACTCCGAAAACCTGCGCTGGTTCGTCCAGCAGATTCCCTGGACCGACGAAGTCTCGATAGGACACGCCATCGTCTGCGACGCCCTCTACTGGGGACTGAAAAAAACTATACGCACCTACCTGGACTGTCTCATATAGAGAAAAAATTGTCTATATTTGCAGAATTATTGCCATTCAGGTTCCGACGAAGTTGTTTCGGAGGGATTCTGTGGGCTGTTTTGGTTTGAACAATAACAATTAATTATCAATACACAATGAAAAAAATCGACATTATAACCCTGATTATCAGTGTTATCGCCCTTGCTGCAGCCGTATCTTTCGGCATCATCTCCATCAAGAACGGAAAACCTGCTGAGAAAGTCTCTGTAACAGCGGAGGAAAGGGAAGCCCACGCCGGAGAAATCGTTTATGTCCAGTTGGACAGGATTCTCCAGGAATACGATATGGCAAACGACAAGCGTTCAGTGGTTGAGAGCAAAGTGCAGAACATCCAGGCTGAAATCAACCGCAGGGGCAAGAAACTCGAGAAGGATATTGCCGACTATCAGGACAAGATGAACAAGGGACTGATGACAAGGTCAGTGGCAGAAGTCAATGGACAGAAGCTCCAGAAGGCACAGGACGACTTCAACGCCTATGCACAGCAGAAGCAGGCTGAGATCCAGGAGGAGCAGATCGTGATGATGAACCAGCTTGCTGACGCGATCAAGACCTGGCTCGACAAGTACAACGAGGATATGGGCTATGCGATGATACTCACCAACCAGGGCGGAGCACCTGTCATCACAGCTGACGAGACCCTCGACATCACCGACGCAGTCATCGCCGGGCTCAACGAGGAATACATCGCAACCAAAAGCCAGAAATAATTTTGAAGATAGCCATCCTGTCCTGCTTCTATCCCTACAGGGGAGGCATTTCCCAGTTCAATGCTTGTCTTTTCAAGGAGCTGGGGAAACGGCACGACGTAAAGGCTTTCAATTTCACAAGACAGTACCCCGAACTGCTCTTCCCCGGCAAGACACAGTATGTGACCGGGGAGGACACCGCGGAAAAGATTCCATCCGAGGCTGTTCTGGACACTGCCAATCCGATTTCTTTCATCCGGACTGCCAGACGCATAGACGAATGGGGTCCGGATGTTCTGATAGTCCGCTATTGGATGTCCTGGTTCGCCCCGTCGCTGGGCTACGTGTGCCGCAGGCTGCGCAAGAAGTGCAGGGTGGTGGGAATCCTGGACAATGTGGTGCCGCACGAGCCACGTTTTTTCGACACTCCATTCACGAAGTATTTCCTTTCCGGAATGGACGGGTGCGTGACACTGTGCCGGTCGGTTGCCGACGATCTGCTCCGCCTGCGCAAGGACAAGCCATATGCGGTGATCCAGCATCCCCTCTATTCCCATTTCGGGGAGAAAATAGACAGGATGGAAGCCTGCCGACGGCTCGGAATACCTGACGACAAGCATAACATCCTGTTCTTCGGACTAATAAGGGAGTACAAGGGACTGGACATTCTTCTGGAGTCATTCAAGAGTCTGGGACCGGAATACCACCTCATCATAGCCGGGGAACCATACGGCAGTTTCGAAAGATACAGGAGCATTATGGACGGGATTCCGGATGCGGCGACCCGGATAACCGAGAAACTGGACTACATCCCGGATTCGGAGGTCCCTCTCTGGTTCAGTGCCGCTGACGTGACCGTACTCCCCTACCGTTCAGCCACCCAAAGCGGCATCAGCGCGGTGTCATACCACTTCGAAGTGCCTATGATTGTGACAGAAGTCGGAGGACTGAAAGAAACCATAGGAGACAGCGGCACAGGAATCGTTACAGAAGAATGCACGCCCCGGGCAATAGCGGAAGCCATAGGCGGGTACT
>JBJEJT010000128.1:0-15977 GCA_051878255.1 Candidatus Cryptobacteroides sp.
CTTACCCAGGCATAGCAGGTTGCGTGGGATTTGTTGAAAGCGTACTTCGCGAATGCCTCCCAGTCTGCCCAGATTTTCTCCAGCACGTCCTTAGGATGTCCGTTTGCCATTCCCCCCTCGATGAACTGGGGATGCAGCTTGTCCAGCATAGCCTTGATTTTCTTGCCCATCGCCTTGCGGAGGGTATCGGACTGACCTCTCGTGAATCCCGCAAGTTTGCGAGACAAGAGCATCACCTGCTCCTGATATACCGTCACTCCGTAGGTGTCGTTGAGGTATTCCTCCATTTCCGGGAGGTCGTATTCAATAGGCTCCGTGCCTTGTTTTCTCGCCACGAATTGCGGGATATAGTCCATAGGACCCGGACGGTAGAGGGCATTCATCGCAATCAGGTCCTCGAACCTCGTAGGCTTGAGTTTCTGCAGCCATTCTTTCATTCCCGGAGATTCGAACTGGAACACGCTCGTGGTGTCTCCACGTCCGTACAGTTCGTAGGTTGCCTTGTCGTCGATAGGGATCCTTTCGATGTCTATGTCTATCCCGTGCCGTTTCCGTATGCTTCTCAGACATTCCTTGATGATGGACAGGGTCTTCAGTCCGAGAAAGTCCATTTTGAGCATACCCACCTCTTCGATGAAATGTCCGTCATACTGCGACACCCACACATCCTCTCCGGTAGCCTTGTCCTTTGCCATACTGATTGGAATATAGTCCGTCAGGTCTCCGCGTCCGATAATCATCGCACAGGCGTGTACTCCCGTCTGCCTGATGCTGCCTTCGAGTTTGAGGGCATAGCGAAGCACCTCCTGGGTCAGTTCCGAACCGTTTTCCAGTTCGTTCTTCAACTCCGGAATATATTTGTAGCAGTTTTCAAGGGTAACTTTCTTCTCCTTTTCCGACTTGACTCTCTTGTATCTTTTCTTCACGAGTACCGTTTCTCCCTCGTGCTCCGGGTCTGGTATGCGCTCTTCCTTTGTCACGAGTTTTTCGCCCTGTCCCGGTTCATCCCCGTCCTCCAGCGGTATGTCCTCTTCTTCCATAACCGTGAATGGCTTGTCCGGAATCATCTTCGTCAGACGGTTGCTCTCGTCGATGGAGATGTGGCTTATCCGCCCCACATCCTTGATTGCCGATTTCGCAGCCATCGTGCCGAAAGTAATGACGTGGGAGATATGGTCCTTGCCGTAGGTGTTCTCGACATATTTGAATGCGTCGTAACGTCCGTCATCGTCGAAGTCTATGTCTATATCCGGCATATTTATACGGTCCGGATTGAGGAAACGCTCGAACAGCAGGTCATAGCGGATAGGGTCCAGATTGGTTATTTTGAGGCAGTATGCCACTGCCGAACCGGCTGCCGAACCCCTGCCCGGACCCACTGAAATGCCCTGCGCACGGGATGCCGCAATGAAGTCCTGGACGATGAGGAAGTAGTCCGGGAACCCCATCTTGCAGATAGTCTTGAGTTCGAATTCTATGCGTTCCGACTGGACTTCGTCCAACGTCTCGCCATAGCGCCATTCCGCACCCTTGTAGGTAAGGTGGCAGAGATAGGCGACGGACCAGGTGAATTCTTCCCCCCGGCTGTTGCCTTTCGCGTCGGTGCGTCCCACATCGATTATATCCTTGTATTTTTCGAGATATGTGCCTATGTCGGCGAGGAAATCGTCCGGGATGCGGAATTTCGGCAGAATCGGGTCCTTGTCTATCTTGTAGGTTTCGATTTTGTCGAAAATTTCCATTGTGTTGGAAATGACTTCAGGATGTCCGGGGAAAAGGGCTGTCATTTCCTCTTCGCTCTTGAGGTATTCCTGCTGGGTGTAGTGGAGGCGGTTCTCGTCGTCTATGTAGGCGTTGGTGGTAAGGCAGATGAGCCTGTCGTGAGCCGGACCGTCCTCTTTCTCCACGAAATGCACGTCGTTGGTGGCAATGACTTTCACCCCGGTCTTCTCCGCAAGGGTGAAAATGCCTTCGTTGGCTGCGAGCTGGTTGGTATAGACCTCCCAGACCCTGTCGTATGCCTGTCCTGCAAGTCCCTGGACCTCGGTCTTGTGGAGTTGAACCTCGAGATAATAGTCCTCTCCGAAAAGGTTCTTGAACCAGTTTATGCTTTCTTCCGCCCCTTTCATATCCCCGGCTACGATTTTCTTGGGAATTTCCCCGGCAAGGCAGGCAGAGCAGCAAATCAGGTCTTCGTGATATTGCGCGATGACTTCGTGCGACACCCTCGGCTTGTAGTACATTCCGTTGATATGCCCCTCAGAGACGATTTTGAGCAGATTCTTATAGCCGTTCTCATTCTTGGCAAGGAGGATGAGGTGGTAGTATGCCTTGTGGTCCTTGTCCTTGAGGTTGTGGTCGTAGTTCTGTGTGACATAGACTTCACAGCCGATGATTGGCTTGATTTCAGGGAAGTCCTTGGCAACCTTGAAGAACTCTTTCACGCCGTACATATTGCCGTGGTCCGTAATGGCAAGACCGGGCATACCAAGTTTGGAAGCCCTTTTGAAGAGCCCTTTTATGGATGACAGACCATCGAGGATGGAGTATTGGGTGTGGACGTGAAGGTGGACAAATGACATAGCGGTATCGTTTCGTGCTGGTGAATTCTGTTCCGGATGGGGGATGCAAAGATAGTAAGTAATCTTCAAATAATAATGGACTGCACCAACTTTGGAATTCTTTCCTCCCCGTATGGAAAACGGAAGAGGAAGTTGCAAGGTATTGTGTGCCAATCATAAAATATCGCTAAATTTGCAGCCCGACGAATCGGGAGATAGCGTAGGCAAGTGTTCATCAAGAAGAATAACAATATGTCAAAAGACAACATTTATCTGGCTTCCAAACCACGTTATGAAATTCTGGACGGGTTGCGCGGTGTGGCTGCCCTGATGGTAATCATATTCCATTGCCTGGAAACATATATTCCGGTCTTCGGAACCCAAATCGTGAACCACGGCTACCTGGCGGTGGATTTCTTCTTCGTCCTGTCCGGCTTTGTAATAGGCTATGCCTACGATGACCGCTGGGACAGGATGACCGTATGGGGTTTCTTCAAAAGGCGCCTTACCCGTCTTCATCCGATGGTGGTCGCAGGCACTCTGATCGGGGCAGCCCTGTTCTTCTTTGCCGGCTCCGCTTTCCCGAAGACTTTGGAAACTCCTGGCTGGAAATTCGCGCTTTGTCTGCTGATGGGATTGCTGATGATTCCTTGCGGCAACAATCTGGATATCCGTGGCTGGGGTGAGTTCAATTCCTTCAACGGTCCGCAATGGTCCCTTACTTTCGAATACATAGGCAATATCCTTTATGCCTTCGTATTCCGGTTCCTGCCGAAATGTGTCCTTGCAGTGCTTTGTGTCGCGTGTGCATTTTTCACCCTGGACCTGACATTGGGCTGGGATGTCTTCGGTCTGTTCCCTGACGGTCCGCAGTACACTGTGATCGGAGGGTGGAGCCTCACGGCACAGCAGATTTACATAGGATTCTCACGCCTGCTGTATCCGTTCCTCTGTGGTCTGCTGATTTCCCGCATCCTTCCCTCACATCGGGGAGAAAACAATCCAAGCGGCTCGCCAATCCATCTCAAGGGCGGATTCTGGTGGTGTTCCCTGGCTCTCGTCGTCCTGTTCTCCGTTCCCTGCATAGGTGGCCATACGGGCGTCGCTGACGGAATCTACCAGGCTGTCTGCATCCTGTGCATCTTTCCGCTCATCGTGCTGGCAGGGGCAGGTTCCGTCACTTCGGACAGGAGGAGCACAGCCGTGTGCAGATGGCTCGGGGACATTTCATATCCTCTGTACATCACTCACTATCCGCTGATGTATATGCAGATGAATTGGGTGGCTGAACACCCGGAAGCCCCGCTGTGGGTACACATCGCGATGAACGCCGGAGTTGTTTTCCTGTCCGTCGTCCTGGCTTGGGGTGTGATGAAGTTTTACGATGAGCCGGTGCGGGAGTGGCTCAAGAAAAATGTCCTGCAGTCCGGTCGCAAGCGTTTGTCAGAGTGATCCGGAAAGCAGGAGCGCATAAAAGAAAATATGAAAGATGACCAAGTTTATTTCTGATGTGAAAAGCCGGGTGCGTCTGTTAGCATATATTCAATGAATTTTTTTTGAAAGGAGACTTCTGGCAATGTCTCCAGGAATCTGAGAGACAGAAAATCAGTTTGTAGTCAGAATAGCCTTAAACCATAATTGAGTTAATTTATCAGTCGTAAAATGCTTGTTAGCCCCACTGCTGCTTGGGACAACATTGACTTGCACGTTATTTGGAAAATTTTTGCAGTTTATGCAAATGTATGAAGCAAAAGCATCTGCAGCCTTTTCCCCGTTAAGAATAATAGTCTTTATGGATGGTGTAGATAAAAGAAGTGCAATTATATCATTGAATGAACCATCTTCGATGTTGGCATCAGCACTTCCTTTGCGTACGGCTGTTTTATAAACATCCCATAGAGCAATGTGCTTTTCAATCAAATATTTTTTCTTGTCTTGATAATTGTTAGGAACATCACCTCCATAGATGTTAGTCATTATTTTCCAAAATCTATTGCTACTGTTTGAATAATACTCTTGTTTCATTAAAGATGTTGAACCTGGCATAGACCCCAGTATGAGTATCTTTGGATTGCTTCCAATCAAAGGTGGAAGTGATGAAACAATGTTTTTAGGCTGAGAATTGCATAAATCCTGCGATTTACTACCTTTCAAATTAGAGTGGGGAATCTTCCAAAAACATCCTTCTTTGCGAGCGTGAGGAAGCAAACCATTGCGCAGAAGATCTCTCAGAGGTTTGCCTGGTCTTGTTTGTGAATCTGCGAGCAAGCCCAATTTACATAAGTGTTCATTCGCAACGACAGGATCAACACTTTCAACTTTGTTTGATTCAATCAAAGCATCTATTGCTTGTACTATGTTTTGTATATTCGTCATATTATTATGAGTTTGGTATCTATTTTATTGAAACAATTGGCAGTATCTCTGTGGCTTCCTTTTTTTAATGAAGGGGGGGGGAGTATTGTCCTCTGGACTCCGGTCGCAAGCGTTTGTCAGAGTGACCCGGAAAGCAGGCGACGGTGGAATTCCCCTCCGGAGAATGCGTGAACCATACGGTCCGGGACTTCGTCGATCGGCGTCATATCGTCCTCAAAAGTGACATTCGGCAGATGTCCCCAGAGACGCTGCAACTCCAGCATTGTTTCAACAGGGACACACTCGTCGTCGTGCACGTGGTAGAACGAAATGGGCAGGGACGGAATCCACCCGTCGGTCTGACGCTCCGCCTTTGAACAGGATTCCAGCATACGGGACAGCCGTCCTCCGGGACGATATGCCTCTTCCTTGAAAAGATTGGACAGGCGTGTCCCGACTGCCTCGACGACGATTTTGACCAAATCCTTGTTCCCCACCTCTTTCGACTCGATTGCCTCGATTATGCCTGTCTTCAGCCCATCCCCGGTCAAAAAATCGGCAACGGTCACATTCTTCCCGAAACATTCAGGATGGTAATTGATATGGCTCATTATGTTCATAACCGAGTATGCGCCATACAAGTATTTTTCCCATCCGCAGGCAACCTCGTTCACCACATCCGGCATATACGGTCCGTCTGCACACCAGGTCCGCACAAGCGGGAACAGCCTCTTTTCTTCCGCAGTGGCAACGGTCTCCATATAGCGGTGCACTGCCAGGGCGTCAAAGGCACCCTGGGAATGTCCGGAATTGAGTACGGGCAGAGGCGATTCCGTCAGATGACGCTCTTTCAAGATGATTTGCGCGGCGATTACCGCATCCACGGTGTTGCGTGCAGCCAATTCTCCGCACAAATAGCATACGGGTCGGTCCAGACTTGCTCCAAAACCCATCAAATCCGGCGAAACCAACACCCCGCTTTGCAATACGTGAACCTCTCCTATATTCCATTTGTGTGTCGGGACATTGCGGTCGGCAGACTGCGTGGCACGGTTGTCAAGCCATAGATTTTCCGCCTTGAACTGACCCTCCGACCGCATAATCAGCATCAACGACGACATAGTGACCGGCAGGTTCTTTTCATCCTTGGTGGAATACTCATAACATACGGAAGTGATGGTGGTATCTTTTGGGAGTGTCTCCACAATCCGGTTCAGGTCCGGCTGAAGGCGCGGATGATTCTCATCCATAATCCTCACGAATCCATCCAGAGAAAACGATGTTTCAGAACATATCTTGCAGTCCATAGCTGAATTTTTCTAAAATGGCACAAACTACGGTGCCCACATTTTGTGGACACCGGACTCCGCTGACAAAATCATCAGACCGGGCTCTCGACATTCAAAAATTATGCTAATGAATCCTCAAAAAACAAGTTTCATCATCTTCGGAAATCTTTCCGTATTTCTTCCCCTCACCAGTCAAATGGCTGAGGCTATGCTTCTTCTTTTCTGGGCAAAGAGCCAGTCCTGGACGCTTGGGATTCCATAGGCTACGAACCAGGTCGCCCTCGCAGGAGATTATCCATATATTCTGCCTGTCAAGCGGACCCATAAGCCCGGGATTCCATTTCCCGGCAACAAGCAGGGCGCCGGCAAACAAATCCTCTTCCTTGAGCATCATAACTATGGAAGACATACATCCCATCGACTGTCCCGTGGTATAGATCCGGTCAGGGTCTATGGAGTACCTTTCCTGGAGGTCTTTCAGAAGTTCTACGGTCGCATCGAGGTGGTGGCTGTAGTTCCAGTTGTCGTCCACCGTGATGACCGGATATTCCGGAGCCACTACTATGCACCTGTGCCGTGCCTGGAATTCCGGTTCAGCCCAGGATGTCGCCCCTTTCCCTCTTTGCTTCCATCTCAGCCTCGTCGGGTTGCCTGGGTTGTGCGGACTTTGAAGCCTCCCTCGTTCAGACTGCTGTTCTTTATCGGAACGTCGTATTCCACTGCCACTGCCGCGAGTTTCCGCCCGTCGCCAAGCACTTTGCATACTGATGTGACAGATTTGACGTGTTCGTTTTGTGTGGAGGTGTTTTCGGCTTGCAGCCCGAGGAGTCCTGCCAGAACCATAGTGACAATCGGTAAGCCAATCACAGCAGAAAAATTTAGAACTATGCCCGGAAGTCCCGGCAAATATGGTTCCCAATCCTACAGTACAAAGAGTTGAAGCACTTTCCACAATGCGACGATATGGCACAGATCTCCTGCAATGACCAGAAGATGGAAAACCGTGTGCATATACCTCCGTCGGTATATGCTGTAGAATACAGCCCCGCTTATATAGCATACGCCCTCCGCGACAACCCATAGCAGCACTGACAGCCCCGCAGACTGGTAGAAAGGTTTGAATGCCACAAGTATGGAAAGCCCCATCAGGACATAGCAGACGGTCTTGAAATAACTGTGCAACTTCATTTTCCTGAAACTTATCAGGGAGCCTGCAATGGCGCAAAGCCACACAAAGGCGAAGATGGACCACCCCCAGACGGGGCTGTCGCCTCGACACATCGTAATGAGAGTAATCGGAGAATAACTGCCTGCTATGTGCCAATAGATGGCTGCGTGGTCAATCTTGCGCAGTTTCGCCTTGGTACGGGGCTCATTCAGGGGCCAGGCGTGGTATATGGTGGAAGCCAGGTAGGATGAAACACCTCCGAACAGATATAGCAGAAAACTGAAGACGGCTATTGCCGAACCTGCCCCGATGCTTTCATCGATGAATATCATTCCGGCTGCGAGACAAATCAATGTTCCGGCAAGGTGGGTGAGACTGTTAGCCTTTTCCTCATTGAACTTCCAGCTTTCATCATAAGACAGCAACATCGCGACCGGTCTTTCCATTGCGTCTGAATTACAACTTTTCATAATTTTCCATTTTTGAACCGGTACAAAGTAAGTGAGGATTGCAGGTCCGGTGAAAAAATAGTCATAGGTACGAATGAAAAGGGATTAAAGAGCCTATTCAGGTATAAATGACATTTTTAGGGGCAGTTTGACAGTTATTCATTAACTTTGTACCTACGGTTGCCGGGACAGAAATCGATGATGGTGTATTCGGTGCGATGCTGGACCCGGCTTTCGTTAAATCGCTCTGCAAGTATCGCCGGTCAAATTCTGCATTATGACAACAGGTCAGTTGTTTAACATTCAGGTGTTGGTTTCGGGAGAAAAGGAGGCTGATGAACTTTTCGCCCGGATTCTCGATTCCGTTCCTCCTGCCGGTGCGGAATTCTTGGAAGATTTGAGCCGGCATTTCGTTGGGAACTGGAAGTATGCCCTGTTAAAAGCCCGTATCTATGAGCTTGACCAGGAGGGGTATCACGATGTGGTCATTGAGGATGGCAATATCTGTTTCTCGATGTTTCCATCGATGGAGAAGAGTGATTTCAAGCGTCTTCATCGTCTGAGTGATGCCTCCCAGTCGCTTCTGTTACTATTTCTCAAACATTACCCTGAGCCATTGAGTTATAGCCGTATGCTTGGATGCAGGGATGAATGGAATGAAATTTACGACAGTCTGTATCCGAAACGTCCTTTCGAGGAGACCGTGGGGAGGACACTTGACAAATGTATCAAGGACAATACACCTTTGGCAGTCCTGGAAAATGTTTCGGCAGGGGGTTTGGAAGTGGTCTGGAACACTTTGACATAATTTTGTATTTTTTAGTTGAACAGTTGCAAAGGTATGCGGTTCCTTTCCCAGCCCAAAATTTTGAAAGGGTAGTTTTTTGCGGATGTGGATTGCCGGACAATCCTTTTGGAAAAATGTAGAAATTGGGATAATTTTGTCTTGCCCACGGTTTGGAGACTGCCCCGCATCTTGGCTGTCTTGCAGGATTGGAGAAGCGGGAAAATCAGCCGGGCAAGAAGAGTATAATTATAAAAGCATCGAGTTATGATAATGACGACTACCCCGGCGATAGAGGGTCATCGAATCAAGGAATACAAGGGAGTTGTGTTCGGAGAAGTGATAACGGGAGTGAATTTCATAAAGGACATAGCCGCCAGCATCCGCAATTTCGTGGGAGGCAGGTCCGGTTCCTATGAACAGGAACTGGTCGTGGCGAGGGAAAACGCGATGAAGGAGATGCAGCAGCGTGCATTGTATCAGGGTGCAAATGCCGTCGTGGGGATAGACATCGACTATGAAGTCCTCGGCACCGACAACGGAATGTTGATGGTTACGGCTTCAGGCACTGCGGTGGTGATAGACTGAGCCATAGAGGCTCTTCACATCCGTCAGGAAGCACAAAGATTCGCAAGTCTTTCCACAGAACTTTGATTCAAATAATTGAGACTTGAAAACTTGAGTTGGTATGAAAATAGTCATAGCACCGGATTCATACAAGGAATGTCTGTCGGCAAGGGCTGTTGCTGATGCAATGGCTTCTGCCGTCTTGGAAAAATGGACTGGTGCGGAAGTCGTGGAATTGCCTCTGTCTGATGGAGGTGAGGGGACATTGGATGTCATTGCCGGGGCAATGGACGCGGAACTTGTGCAGGTTGAAGTTTCGGACCCTCTCGGACGGGCGGTGTCGGCTGAGTATGCCGTCGCAGGTAATACGGTCGTGATTGAAGTGGCTCAAGCCTGCGGAATCACACGGCTTTCCCCGTCGGAACGGAATCCGTTGATTGCCTCATCGAGAGGCGTGGGAGAATTGATTGTTCACGCCTACTCAGCTGGTTTCAGGGATTTTATCATAGGACTTGGAGGTACGGTTACTTGCGATGGCGGAGAGGGGATGTTGGGTGTTCCGGGAATCAGGGCTGCCCTTGCCGAATCCCGGGTCGAAATACTCAGCGATGTGAATGTCCCGTTTGTGGGTCCATCGGGTGCCGCAAGGATGTTTGCACTTCAGAAAGGAGCCAGTCCCGCTGATGTCGAACTGATTGAGGCACGTATGAAATGTATGGCGAGACGCATTGCGGCTGAAACAGGCGTGGATGTGTCCGGGTTGGAGGGGGCAGGTGCGGCAGGAGGTCTGGGCGGCGCATTCATTGCGTATGCGCAGGCGAAGGTGTCCAGTGGTGCTGACCGTGTGATGGATATGGTTGGCTTTGACAATGCAATCCAGGGTGCGGGACTTGTAATCACGGGGGAGGGGAAATCCGATGCCCAGACTCTTCGCGGCAAACTTCCGTTCAAGGTGCTTCTCCGTTCAAGGCCCATTCCGGTTGTCCTGCTCTCCGGACGTGTGGAAGCGGGCAGCGAACTGATTGAAGCCGGCTTCGCAAGGGTGGAGCAGGTTTCACATCCCGGGCGTCCGCTATCCGTTGAAATCCTGCCCGAAGTCGCTGAAGCCAACATCAGGAATGCCATTGCGAGACTTGCGGGGAAATCATAGGGAGGCTATGCGGAGAATGTCTTGTCGGAGAGGTGTTTATCCTGCACAGATGCGATAGCAAAGGTCTTTGGTCCTGTAGTGGTCCAGGGCAGCCTTGTAATCGGGGAACATTTGGCTCGTCCGGGCTTGTCCGTCCGTGTATGGGTCTATGCAGCGTCTTTTGGCATCCAGGATTCGGCTGTCCGGAGTGTCTTTTTCCGGATGGAAGATGCTTTCCATTCGGCAGTAGGACGACCAGCGGGAATAGAATTCCGGGCAGGAGCATAATTTGGATATTACCTCCGGTTCATCCGAGTACAGGTCATCTTTCTGCAGTACGCCGGCTTCTATGGCTGACTTTACGAGTTCGGAGAGCATCTGCATTGAATAGCGGTCTGCGTCGCTGGTGTAGATTTCGGAACATTGCAGGGACAGGACTGCGAATTGCCTGGCAAGTCCAGCGTGGTGGAAGACGAGTTCGGGTTCTCCGTATTCGTTCACTCCTGCAAAAATGTCGTCGTAGAGCCTCTGGGCAGTCCCGCTTGAAGCGAAGCCGAAATTTACCATATTTCCCAGAGTGTATTCCAGCCGGTCTGCCGACAGCTTCGGAGAATCGTTGTCGGCAATGGGAAACCTATGGTAATCAGACACATCTTCCGCTGCAATGCCGGCTTTCGAGAGAATGGACATCAATTCAGGACTGTCCTCTATCAGTTCCCGGGTCCTGCTTTCGGTGGATTCCTGCCGCATATAATCCCCGTTCATAAAGTCAATCACGTGGGCGAATACGGGCGTGGCTATGTCGTGGAACAGCCCGGCTATGGTCTGGACTATGTCCTGCGTATGCTCCCAGACTATGGACGCGACACCTGTGCTATGTTCGAGCCTGGAATATGCAGCCAGGTTTCTGAACATAGGAAAGGAGGTGTATTCGCATCCGCAGTTCATCCCCACCTTGCCTATCCTGAGCATAGGCTCCGTGCGGGAAAGCTCTGCAATTATGTCCGGCAGTCTGCTGCTGTAGATTATTTGTTTCATTGTCTGGACTCCAAGACTTCCTTTTTGATTGTAACTCGTTTTTCTGTCAATACAAAAGCGACATATTTCTCTCACAAATTTAAGAAATATGCCGTGGCTCGGAAACGAACCACGGCATATTTTTAATCAGTTCAATCCAAGTTATTTCTTGGAAGTTTTTGAAGCCTTTTTCTTCTCTACTGCGGAAACCACGTCGTACATCACCGGAGTACCGATGAAGATGGAAGCGTAGGTTCCGATTACGATACCGAGGATGAGTGCGACTGCAAGACCTCTTATGACCTCACCTCCGAAAATCGCGATTGCGATCATAGTCACGAGAGTAGTCAGGGAGGTGTTCATCGTACGTGAAAGGGTGCTGTTGAGAGCGCTGTTCACATTGTCTTTGAGCAATGCCTTAGGGTGGTCGGTCTTGTATTCACGGATACGGTCGAAGATGACCACGTTATCGTTGATAGCATAACCGATGATTGTAAGGATTGCGGCGATGAAGGTCTGATCGACATCGAGGGTGAAAGGAAGGATGCCGCTGAAGAGCGAAAAGAATCCGATCACTATGATGGCAGTGTGGGCAAGGGAAGTCACGCCACCCAGACCCCAGGTCCAGTTCTTGAATCTCAACGCGATGTAAGCGAAAATCACGAAGAGGGCGATGATGACGGCGATGATTGCGTCACGCTTCATATCGTTTGCGATGGTAGGACCAACCTTGTCTGAACTTACGATACCGTTAGGATTATCAACGGTCGAAGTGAAGTCTTCAAGTGAAATGTCAGCCTTGAAGAAGCCCTTGACAGCTGTGTAGAGGATGTTCTCGACCTCTGTATCTACCTCGGATGACTCCTGGTTGATTTTGTAGGTAGTGGTGATTTTCATCTGGCTGTCTCCACCGAACTGCTTGACTTCGGCAGCCGAATTGCTCACTGTTTCATCCTGTGCTGCAGCCTCGTTGAATGCGTCCACAACAGCCGAGCGCACTTCCTCTGCTTTCACTTCATTGTCGAATCTCACCACGTAAGTACGTCCACCTGTGAAATCGACACCATAGGTGAAGCCTTTCCAGCAGATTGACACGATGGAAATGAGTACGAGCACGCCAGAAATGATATAGGTGATCTTTCTCTTGCTGAGGAAGTCCACGTGGGTGTTCTGGAGGAAGTTCCTTGTGAGTTTGTTGTCGAAGGAAACAGTCTTGCCTCTTCCAATCCTGTCATCGATGATGATGCGGGTAATGAAGATGGAAGTGAGGACGGAAGTGATGATACCGATGATGAGGGTGGTCGCGAAACCTTTCACAGGACCTGATCCGAAGAGGAAGAGTACGAGACCTGTGAGGGCTGTGGTCACCTGACCGTCGATGATTGCTGAATATGCGTTCTTGTAACCGTCAGCCACAGCTTTGCCGAAGCCTTTCCCTGCGCGGAGTTCTTCCTTTACCCTCTCATATATGATGACGTTGGCATCCACTGCCATACCGAGGGTGAGGATGAGACCTGCGATACCCGGGAGAGTGAGGACTGCCCCGAAAGATACGAGGGTACCGAAGAGCAGAACCACGTTGCAAAGAAGTGCAAGATCGGCAATGAGACCTGCTCCGGAATAGAACAGAACCATATAGATGAGCACGAGCACAAACGCGATCACGAATGAGATGAGACCCGCGTTGATGGACTCGGAACCGAGGGTCGGACCTACGACCTGCTCCTGGATGATGGTTGCAGGTGCAGGGAGTTTACCTGACTTGAGCACGTTTGCAAGGTCTTCAGCCTCTTCGAGAGTGAAGTTACCGGTAATCTGTGAGGAACCGCCTGAGATCTCGCTCTGTACGGTAGGGTAGGAATAAACCATTCCGTCGAGAACGATGGCAACCTGACGGCCGATGTTGTCTTTTGTGATGCGTGCCCATTCTGTCGCACCGTCCTTGTTCATAGACATCGACACTTCAGGACGAGAACCGCTTTCGCCATACTGCACGCGGGCTTCCGTTACGACTTCTCCGTCGAGAGGGGCCTTTCCGTTGCGGTTCTTGATGGCAACGAGTTCGTAGTAGTTGCCGCCAGGAATCTGGTCTGAAGGCTTCACTGTCCACATCGGCTGGAACTCCTTAGGGAAAATTTCCTTAATCTGAGGAAGTTCGAGGTACTTGTTTACGAGGGCAGTGTCGGCGTAGCTTGCGAAACCTATGCAAGCGTTGGTGCTGTAGCCGGACGGACGGAGAACGGAGAAGAGAGGGTTCTCTTTTCTGAACCTGGCTTCGTCCTGCTCCTGTGATCCTGCTGCCTGGATTTCGTCTGCAAGGATGTCACCGGTGCTTTCAGTCTCGACTGCAACATCTCCGGCTGCAAGGATTTCAGCGAGTTTGCTGTTGGCTTCGTCGAGGAAAGACTCGATTTCGGAATACTGGAATGTGGTCCAGAATTCAAGGGAGGCAGTTCCCTGAAGCAGTTTCCTCACACGTTCAGGCTCTTTCACGCCAGGAAGTTCCACGAGGATTCGGCCTGTGTTGCCGAGCTTCTGGATGTTGGGCTGGGTCACGCCGAAACGGTCGATACGGTTGCGGAGGACATTGAACGAGTTTGCGATCGCACTCTCGGATTCGCTTTCGATGACAGCAAGAACCTCTGCGTCAGAAGACTGGCGGGTCACTTTGTCCTTGAGGTCGAGAGTGTTGAAAATCTCTGCGAGAGGACGGCCGTTTGCAGTTTCCTGCCAAGCCTTGCCGAAAAGGGTGATGAAATTGTCCCTTGATTCCACGCTGCGGGTCTTTGCGAGTTCGATGGCTGCGAGGAAATCCGGATCCTGGCTATGGTCCGCAAGAGCTCTCACGAGGTCTTCGAGCTGGACCTGAAGCATTACGTTCATACCGCCCTTGAGGTCAAGTCCGAGGTTGATGTCCTTAACTTTTACGTCTTTGTAAGTGTAGTTGAAATACACTTTTTCAGCTGAGATGGAGTCGAGGTACCTTCTGTTGTTCACTTTTGTGACAGAGTCGATATAGAAGGCTTTGTCCTCTTCTGCAACAGCTTTGAATTCTGCACCTTCAAGCAATGCGCTTACCGCTTTTTCGGCATATTTGTCAGCCTTTTTCTCCTGGATTCTGGTTACCACGGAGAAAGAAAGCTGCCAGAGACACGCCAGCGCAAGGCAGATTGCTGTGAATCTGATGAGACCTTTACTTTGCATAACAATTATCTTTTTTAATTAAATTTTGTCCAAATTGGTTTCAAGACCAGGCAATAGGGCGCAAATTTACTATTTTTTTCCGATTTTCACTTTATAAAAGCGAAACTTGATGTAATTTTGTGTTTCCAACAGTCAGTTGGTACAAGTTTTGGAAGTTTTGCCCGGATGGTTCGGACTCGATTCCCGCTTTTTGCGGGATTCGGTCTAAGGGCGACATAGACAACAAAGAAAGGTGCGTTGGTGAAGTTTCGCAAGTCTTTCCAATGAACTTTAATCAAAATAATCAGGACTTGCGAAACTTGAGTTTTGGAGATGAAGCGTTTAGGAAGAAATATGTTTTCTGTCTTGACCGTTCTGTTTTCCTGTGCCTATATGTTGCCGGCACAGGTCAAAACGGGACATCCGGAGATTGTTTCTGCCAAAATATCTTCTCCGGACCGTGTCTCATCCGTTACTGCCTTGCTGAAGGGACGTACTGATTCACAGAAGCTTGCGCTTGCGGATTCCCTGTGGGAGGAATACAGTTTCAGAAGTGCCTCCAGGGTTTGCGACGACATAATCAAGACCTCGAAAGACTCTCTGATAAAGGTCTATGCGTCCGAATTGAAAGAATACTGTCTCAATGGCATCGATTATTCGGAGACAGTGGGGCTGCCTGTGGTAATTGCCCGGGAACGTTTCTCCAAACAGGATTTTTTCCTCTATTACCCTCTTGGCGACCGCAGTTGGAAGAAAACATCCGGCAGCGGATGGGTTTATTTCCCCGATGACGAGAAATCATTTTTCCATTCATCAGTTCCTGATTCCACCGGATGCCACATCGTGTGTTCTGAACTCTCCGACTCCCTGACCTGGTCTGTTTCCGCCCCTCTTTTCAGCGGAGACTCCTACGCAGACGAGATTATGCCTATGCTTTCCGCCGACCGCAAAAGTCTCACATTCTCCGCCAGGCGTGGCGACGGGGTCGGGGGCTATGACCTTTACGAGTCGGTCTGGAATGATCTGGACAGTTGCTGGACAGCACCGGTGAATATGGGTTTTCCGTATTCATCGCCGGCAAATGACTATTTGCTTGTCAATACGAGTGACGGACGCTATACTTTCTTTGCATCAGACAGAGACTGCCCGAAAGATAGTCTTTTTGTCTATGTCCTCGAATATGAATTTGTTCCGGCTCAGGAGAATGTGGGCGATGCTTCGGCTCTGAAAAAGATAATGGCCTTGGACCCGGATGACAGGAGGCAGGAATCGGAAATGTCGTCTGCAATTCCGGAAAACACGCAGACTCAGGACTATATGCGCAAGATGGAGGATGTGCGTATTCTCCGCGCCCGCCTGGACAGTGCCGTTACACGCCTGGAGCAGATGAGGGAGACCTATGCGATGAGTGACGAAGTGGAGCAGCGCCAGGAACTTACCACTCAGATTCTGACGCTTGAGGCAAGTCTGCCTTC
>JBJEJT010000129.1:0-3778 GCA_051878255.1 Candidatus Cryptobacteroides sp.
CCCACGTCAATACCTATGACATATTGTTTGTCAATAGAATTAGTTCCTTTTTCCATAATTGATTATTAGGTGGTTATTATTCAACTGGTATGTCTTTGTTGACATTTTTACTTCCGATAAGAGCATAGAACACGAGGTATGCGAGGCAGGCAATGAGCAGCCAGTAGCTCTGGACAGCTCCCACATAGTCTGCGAGAAGGTTCTGGAGGAAAGGAATGATTCCGCCACCGCAAACGAGAGTCATAAAAATTCCGGATGCAGTCGCAGTGTATTTTCCGAGACCTTCAGCAGAAAGGTTGAAGATTGAGCCCCACATAACGGAAGTGCAGAGTCCGCAGAGGACGATGAAAATCAGAGCCACAGGGAGTTCCTTGCCGAACATTGCGATTTTTGCACTCTCAGGAGTGAAAATGAAAGCAATCAGGAGTACAATCGCAGCAATGGAAGTTGCGGAAAGCATAGCCTTTGAAGAAACCTTGCCTCCGATGGCTCCACCGCCCAGACGACCGAGCATCATACAGAACCAGTATGCACCAATCATAGTGCCCGTGAGTGCAGGTCCAACCCACTCAAGTCCTGAGAAATATACGTTAGCCGTGTTTGGAATACCCACCTCGATACCCACATAGAAGAATATGGCGATGGCACCAAGTACGAAATGGCGGAAAGAAAGCGGTCCGTACGGGTCTTTTGCAACCTTGCCAGCCTTGCGTGCAGCCTTTTCTTCCGGAGTTTCCATATGTGGCTCAGGAATCTTCGTGAGGGCGATGATGATTGCGGCAAATGCAAAAATCGCCATTGCGATGATCATTGCAGGAGCAGCATCCTTCACGGTTGCATTGTCGAGACTTCCTCCCACGAGATAACCCAGGAGTATAGGGGCTATGGTACCTCCGATCGAGTTGCAGGAACCTCCGAGCTGGATGAGACGGTTACCGGCATTTCCACCGCCACCGAGAGTGTTGAGCATAGGGTTCACAACGATGTTGAGCATACACATCGAGAATCCTGCGATGAACGCTCCCACAACGTAAACCGCGAATGAACCGGCATAACCGGAAATCCACTGTACTGCCACACCTACTAGACCTACGATTACGGCTGCCAGGGCAGTGAATTTGTAACCCTTTCTCTTGAGGATGATTCCCGCAGGAATACCCATACAGGCATAGGCGATGAAGTTTGCAAGAGTACCAAGCTGAGAGAGAGCCTTCGACGCTCCGAACTGTTTGGTAACGATGACTCCCATAGAGCCGGCGAAATTGGTGACGAACGCAATCATAAAGAAGAGCGCGAACATCACGATAATCGCAAGAATGTTTCCGTTTTTCTTACTCATTTGATTATTGTTTTTAATGTGTTGTTTACGTTGGGTTACAGGGAAGCCAGGTTCTGGGCGTTCAGGATGTTCTTGCCCTCGGCTGTGTATGAGAAAGCAAGACGGTCCTTGTATGCCTCCTCGACCTTGCCACGCACAATCTTCATCGTGGAGTTTACCAGATGGTTCTGCTCGGTAAACGCTTCAGGCAGCACGCAGATTGCAGCAGGGAGCCATCTCTCCGGGAAAAGTCCGGCAAATGCCCCGCCTGCACGGTACTGGTCCACTTCGCTCTGGATTTTCTTGAGCTGGAGGGTCTTGCCCTCTTCCGATGCCGGGTCCACCCCCGGATGCTCTTTCTTCACATATTCCACGAGCGCCTCCTTGTTCGGCACCATCAGCAGGCTCACGTAAGGGTCCTGGTTGTCGTGGAGCACCACCTGGGAGATGAACTTGGAATTCTCCACGAGAGCTTCCTCGATTCCCTCCGGAGAATACTTCTCTCCGTCAGAACTGATGAGCAGGGACTTGAACCTGCCGGTAACATAGAGGAAAGTAGGGTCGAGCATATAGCCCATATCTCCGGTGTGGAGCCAGCCGTCCACAATCGTGTCCGCCGTAGCCTTAGGGTTCTTCCAGTAGCCAGCCATCACGTTCTCGCCGTAGATGACGATTTCGCCTTTCTCGCCATAAGGCAGTTCCTTGCCCTCGGCATCGCAGATTTTGATATCCATAGGCTTTACGACACGTCCGGATGAACCGAGGATGTGTGCGTCAGGGGAGTTTGCCGAAATGATAGGCGTAGCCTCCGACAGACCGTAGCCCTGATAGATCGGAACGCCTATGGCATAGTAATATCTCTGGAGGTCGATTCCGAGCAGCGCCCCTCCGCCCACGAAGAACTTCATCCTGTCTCCGAATGCGCTCTTGCGTATGCTCTTGAAAATGAGACTGTCGAAGAGTTTGACGAGAGGCCATCTCCAGAAGTCCCTACCGCCCTTGTTGTAGCCCTCCTTGTTGTAGGCTATGGCATTCTCGACTGCGAATGAGTAGAGTTTCTGGATGAACGGGCTCTTCTTCTTCACTCCGGACTCTATGGCTTTCTTGAAAGTCTTGGAAAGTGCCGGAACCGAAAGCATCACTGCCGGACGGGTCTCCTTGATTGCCATAGGGATATTGCGCAAAGCCTCCATCGGGGTGCGTCCCTGAGGCACGGTGGCAATGGAACCGCAATAGGACATCATAGTGTAGAATCCAGCCACGTGGGCGAAACAGTGGTCGAGAGGCAGGATGATGAGCATCACGTCGTCGGCATCGATGCTGATCACCGAATGTGCCTGCTCCACGTTGGCAGTGTAGTTGCGGTGCGTAAGGAGAATACCTTTCGGGTCCGCTGTGGTGCCTGAGGTGTAGCTGATGTTGGCATAGTCGTCAGGACCCACTGACTTGTAACGGTTCACGAACTCTTCCGGAGAAGATGCGAGCAGTTCGTCTCCCAACTTGCAGACCTCCGAAATGGAAATCTCGTTCTCCCTGAGGTCCTTTATGTCATCGAGCACGACCACCTTTTCGACAGCCGGACAGTCCGCGATGATCGCACGGATTTTCTTCAGCTGGAGTTCCGATACGACCACATATTTGGAGTCCGAATGCTTAATCCTGAATATCAAGTCATTGCTCTCTTCAAGCTTGATTGAAAGAGGCACATTCACGCCACCGGCGTAGAGAATGCCCAGTTCGGCGAGGGGCCATACGCTGCGTCCTTCCGAAAGCAGGGAAACCTTGTCTCCCTTTCCGAGACCGAGTTTCATAAGTCCCGCACCTATCCTGTACGCTTCCTTCCTAGTCTGTTCATAGGAGGTCTCCACCCATTTCCCGTTGATTTTCTCACGAAGGAAAGTATGGTCCGAATACGCTCTGGTGTACTTCTCGACAAAATCGATGATTGTAATTCTTTCGTTCATAAAAGTATTGTTTCTATATGTGTTTCCACTATTTGAACAAACCGAAAAGCTCAGCGTCTATCCGGTCGCAGATTTCCCGGAAATCATCCGGATTGCTTTCGAACTTGAGACGGTCCACGTCAAGAATGAGCAGACGGTGGTCATAATCGCTTATCCATTTCTCGTACCTCTCGTTGAGTCCTGTGATATAGTCGATCCTGATGCTCTTCTCATAGTCCCTGCCCCTTTTCTGGATTTGGCTCACAAGGTTCGGAATGGAAGAACGGAGATAAATCAGGAGGTCAGGCGGATTCACCAGCGACATCATCAGGTCGAAAAGGTCGGAATAGTTCTCGAAATCCCTGGTGGACATAAGTCCCATTCCGTGGAGATTCGGGGCGAAAATCCTGGCATCCTCGTAGATGGTCCTGTCCTGGATTATCACATCGCTGCTCTTGGAGATATCCACCACATCCTTGAACCGCTTGTTGAGGAAATAAATCTGGAGATTGAATGA
>JBJEJT010000130.1:0-3768 GCA_051878255.1 Candidatus Cryptobacteroides sp.
GGGGACGTTCCTGCTAATTATCTTCGTCCCGTTGCAGATGTCGGCCTTGAACCCGCTTTCACGACCGTCGGCAGCTATGAATGATATGCCATCGCCATTGTGCAGGACTGTCCTGCAGCCGGCAACCGTAATCTCCACATCGGTCCCGGCTCCGACCGGGAACCTCCTGCCCGCGCTCCTTATGCTTTCCACCCTGCCGACATACTCCCCCAGGGCTTTCCCCGCATCCAGACAGGCCCATTCCACCTGTCCGCGCAAATCGGTGAACCCCCTGTTGAAACTGCGGTTCACATCCGGAGAAAAACTTCTGCGGGAGAGCCCGAATGATGCCCGGCAATATCTCCCCTGAGAAGCCTCCACGATGCGGTCAAGTGTGTCCGAATATGCTGCCACCACATTGCGCACATAGGACATTCCTTTCAGACGTCCCTCAATCTTGAACGACACCACCCCCGCATCAGCCATTTCCCTCAGATGCCCCAGCATATTCAAGTCCCTGAGAGACAACAGGGTCTTGTCCATAGCCACAGCCTTTCCCCCATCTTTCAAAGGTCGCCCTGCGCAATCCACGAGGTCATAGCGGGAACGGCACGCCTGTATGCACTCTCCCCTGTTCGCGCTGCGTCCGTTCAAATGGGCGGAAAGATAGCACTGCCCGCTGAAACAGACGCACAATGCCCCGTGCACGAAAGCCTCAATCTCTGCATCCACGCTGGAGCAGATTGCCGAGACCTCCCCCATCGTCAGTTCCCTCTCCAGCACAAGGCGGGAGAACCCGAGACTGCGGAGCCTCCGGGCTGTTTCAGGAGTACGGATGGAACACTGGGTGGAAGCGTGCAGGGGTATGGCAAGACGATCCGGATGGAGTTCCTTCAGGCGCAAAAGTGCGAAATCCTGAACTATCAATGCATCAGCACCTGCATCCTGCAGCGACAGGGCGAGTTTGAACGCATCGTCCAATTCCCCGTCGTATATGATTGTATTGAGAGTCACATATACCCTCGCCCCGAAACGGTGGGCATAGTCACAAAGCGCTTTCACGTCGGCGATGCTGTTCCCGGCAGCCTGCCTCGCCCCGAATGCCGGACCTGCAAGATAAACGGCATCGGCACCGCAGTCTATCGCCGCGATGCCGATTTCCAGATTTCTTGCGGGTGCAAGCAGTTCGAGAGCCCTCATAGAAGGCTTATTTATTCAATGCCGCAATCTGAGCCTTTGCAACCTCAGTGTACTTCGGATTGGAAAGTATCTGGTTGTAGTATTCGAGAGCCTTTGCCTTGTCGCCTGACTTCTGTGCGCTTACGGCAAGGGTGCACTTCACGTCATCCGCTTTCTTGTCGTTTGGAGCAACGGCAAGGAACTGTTCGAAAGCCTCGATGGATTTTGCATCCTGACCGAGCTTCTGGGCAGCCATACCTGCGAAATACAGGGCATTGCCACTCTCCTGGTAACCATTGGACTTGGTTGCATATTCGTAGGCATCGGCAAATTTCTGAGCCTTGAATGCCGACTGGGCTTCCTTGAGGAACATTGTTCCGAGCTGTTTCTTCGCTGCCTTGTCCTGACCGTTCTCAGCCGCTGCAAGATATGCAGCCTCTGCATTTGCCAAATCGTTTATCTTCGAGTATGCGAGACCCAGGCGGAGCTGTGCGGTCGCATTGGCAGGATTCCCGGCGACGATGGCTTTGTAAGCCTCGATTGCACCGGCATAGTCCTTACCGTTGAGAAGGTCGTTCGCCTTGTTCATCTGGATCTGCGGAACAAGTTCCCCGGCATCCTCCACAACTGAACTTACACCGTATTCCTGAGCCTTGGCTACGGCTGCCTCGATTTCAGCAAGACCTTTGTCGTAATTGCCTTCCTTCACAGAAGCCTTGGCAATGCTGAACATAATCTTCGGGATGTACTCCTTGCAGTTGCCTGCCATCTCGGCACCTTCGTCCCCGCAAGCCTCAGCCATAACGAGAGCCTCTTCGAATTTGGAAAGGGCTTCCGCATCGTTCCCTGCCTGGAGAGCCATCGCTCCATTGTTGTAAGTTTCAGTAGCCTGAGCCATATCCTGTGCGCTGAGCGCAAAAGTCGCAGCCAAAGTCGCTGCCATAACAAGCAAAATTTTTTTCATATTGTCGAATTTTTAATTTTTGTCTGCTTTTCTGGCACTAAATGTGCGCCTGCCGGGCAATGTGTCGAACCATCCGTAAACACACGAATTGCAAAAATAGCAATTATTTGTAGTAAATTTGCAAAAACAACCCAAAAAGATGAAAAAAGCCCTGATAACAGTGATTGCTTTCCTGGCGGGCGCTATGATATATGCCCAGAACGGACCGAAAGAAGATGAGAGGATAGCCTTTGGAACATTTCAAAACGGTATGCACTACTATGCCGTCCAGAATAGTACGGAAACAGGTTTTGCGGATTTCGCGCTGGTGTGCCGGCGCCACGATGAAAACGATTTGCAGCCCTCGGACCTGCTTTCGGACAAGCGGCGGATCAAGAAACGCAGTTTTCAGAAATTTCTCTCGGACAACTCGGTGGCCCCGGACAGATCCGGCTATGCAAGTCTTTCGGACGACAGTATGTCGCTGCACTTCTCTTCGGTGATGCTGAACCGCAGCCCGAAACTCACGGACTCCCTTTTCCTCGCTCTTTTCGATGCCGCGGAGAGCCTCGCGGCACAAGGTGTCCCCTTGGATGAACTTGCAATAATCGTGTCGGGGGACATAGACCGTCCAGCCACTCTGGAAAAAATGAAGATCTTCTCCCTGATGATTCGGGACAACAGCGAAAACTGCAGAGCCACCGAAGCCGGGACTTACGAGGAACCTGTTCCGGAAATAAAGGTGGAAGACAAGGGCGGATACCTGAAAATCTCCGGGATATTCCCGTTCAGGGCAGTGAAAGACGGATGCAGCAACACAGCGAGTTATGCCGTTATGAATCAGCTCGCCTCCACTCTCGGTGCCGTCGCAGTGGACCTGACGGGAAAATCCCTGGATATGGAATCCATTCCATACACCGGAGCCGGATTCAGCCTGTCCAAGAAGAAATACGGGAAGAAGGATGTCTGGAAGCGGCTTGAGATTCATTTCTGCACTATCCCGGTTGTCAAGGATGCGGCAATAGAGGCTTTCGCGAGGGCATTGTCTTCACTTCCGAAGATGAACTATCCTGAATTGAGGGTCGCGGCACGCAAGTATTACTATGGAAAGAGCGTGAATGTGTCGGCAATGACAAATGCCGAATTCATCCGGCTGTGCGAGGATTCTTTCATCTATGGCAGTCCCCTCATCTGCGATTCAGCCCTCAGGCGTTTCTGCCGGTCCAAAGAAGTGGCAGATTCTCTCGGATTGAACATTATGCAGGATTTTGCGGCAGCGGTGGTAAGGTCCCCATTGGATTCTGCCGTCAGCGCCGCCTGGACAGGAGATTTGCCGGCATATCGCCCCGACTTCGGGGAACTGGAGAAGTTGCCGGCTCTTCCGGAAAAGAAAAGCCGGGTCAGGACTTCTGTCGAGACTCTGACGGACGGAACGCTTTACAAGGCTCCCAACGGCTTCAGAGTCTATTACAAAAGGGTTCCCGGGGCTGACAAGATCCATTGGGGGATGAGCATTGGCAGGGGATATTCCCTGATGGAAGGTCTTGAACCGGGACAGGCCGCATTTCTTTCAGAGATCCTGCCACTGTTCAGCGTCTGCGGGATTCCTGCCCAGGACTTTCAGAATCTGCTCAGTTTCAAGGGCATAACCTGCGAAACCAAAGTCA
>JBJEJT010000131.1:0-3758 GCA_051878255.1 Candidatus Cryptobacteroides sp.
TACCTTCAAGTATATGTTTATGTCACATTATGCCACGGAAGTTTGCAAGTGTCCCGAATATTCTAAATGAAAAATATTTCCCGAAATGAAAAAGATATCTGAAAAAAACATCAGGCGATACATCAGTGGGGAAGCCACTCGACTTGAGAGGGACGAAATAATGCGCAGATGCTGTGCTGACCACGATTTCGAACTTGAAATCAATGCTCTGCGTGCCGCTTATAATTCATCTTTGGTGAATGCTCCGATAAAGGTCGGACAGAAACGCAAAATACGTTGGATGCCTTTGGTGGCAGTTACATCCCTGTCTGCCGCAATGCTGTTGATAGGTCTGGTACTCGGCAGGAATTTCAAATCTTCAGTGAACATCCAGCCATTTTCAGTCCAGACATTCACTGTTCCTTCCGGCCAAAGGATGAATACAGTTCTTTCTGACGGCACATCGGTCTGGGTGAAATCCAATTCCACATTGAAATTCATCAATGACAATGCTGCTGAACGCAGGGTAGTACTGGACGGAGAGGCCTATTTCGAGGTGGCCAAAGATTCTTTGAGACCATTCATTGTGGAAACTGAACATAACCGGATCAAAGTTCTCGGTACCAGATTCAGTGTGAGGGCCAACGATGGCAAAGACGATTTTTCCACCCGTCTCTATGAGGGCCCGGTAGCTGTCCTGAATGCACGATCAGAAGAAATCATAAGGCTCAAGCCCAACACAAGCCTCGCATACCAAAGCGGCCACTACACGTTGAAGAGCCTGGATGCAGACTCAAGGGAATACTGGATTGAAGGCATACACGTATTCAATGATGCCACTTATGGGGAAATACTCAAGGAATTGGGCGAATATTACGGTGTGCAGATAATAATCACAAGCGATGTCCTGAAACAATACAGGTGCACCTGCCAGTTCAACCAGAATCAGGGAGTGGACCATTATCTCACAATCCTGAGCCTGGTTCATCCTTTCAAATGGACCTGGAATACAGACCGTACGCAAGTAACACTTTCACTATAACAATTTACAAATGAAGAAACTGGGTATAATATTAGTTTCTGCGTTTATGCTTTTCGGAATCAGTACAGGCATAAGTGCGCAGACAATCGCCATTCCAGCCGAAATGCGCGAGATTTCCCTGGGCAATCTGTTAAAAATCATACAGAACCAGACTCCGTATGCTTTTGTATATGACAAGTCAAGTGTGGATTTGGAGCAGACATTCAAGGTGACCACAAGGACCGGAACTGTAGAGGCCTTGCTTGACTCCGTTTTCAGCAAGGACGGGAAGTATTCCTACAAAATAGTCGACAAAAGCATAGTCGTTACCAGAAAACCGGAACCCCGCAAACAAAAAATCTCCGGTCTGGTACTGGATTCAACTACGGATGAGCCGATAATTGGAGCCGGAATTCAAATGAAGGGCAATCTTTCCCTCGGAACGATCACCGACATTGATGGAGCATACTCATTGGATGAAGTCCCTTCCGATGCAACTCTCGTGATTTCCAGTATAGGTTACAAAACAAAGGAGATAAATGTTGCCGGGATGTCAGTCATCAACATAAAGCTGGATACGGATGTCAATCTTCTGGACGAGGTGGTGGTCGTTGGTTACGGCACTATGGACAAGAAGGAATTGACATCGGCCGTTGCCCATATCTCCAGCAAGGATTTCATAAGTACCAACGGGTCGGATCCTTCTATGCTGATACAGGGCAAGGTGGCCGGAGTGTCCATCACCAACACTGCCGCAGGCGACCCGAACAACTCTGCGAGCATTCAGATTCGTGGCGTTTCGTCTCGTTCCGCCGGAACGGGCCCTCTCATCGTAATCAACGGTGTCCCGGGAGGAGATATGAGCAATGTGAACCCTGATGACATTGAGAGTTTCGACATCCTGAAGGATGGTGCTGCCTCTGCCATTTACGGTACCAGAGCCTCCAACGGAGTCATACTCATCACCACGAAAAAAGCCTCTACAGACGGCTACGTCCATACTTCCTATTCGGCAACCGTGTCCATTGATGCGCCCAAGTATGAACTTGATATGCTCTCGCCTCAGGAATGGAGGGATTACAGGGTTGAGGATGACGGCGTGGGCTATGACCTGGGAGGAAATGTGGATTGGCTCAGGAGCATCACCCAGGTCGGATGGTCCCACAAGCACACTCTCTCATTTTCCGCTGGAAACGACAAGACCAACTACAGGGTTACAGCGGATTACAAAAGTGCAGAGGGTATTGACATAAGGAGTGCCCGCCGGGAATATGGTGCAAGGGCATCGGTGAATCACACGACCCAGGACGGACTGTTCACATTTATGGCCAATGTCTCTCCCAGAATAGTCAATTTGAAGAATTCGGACTGGAATGTTTTCAAATATGCCATAGAAACAAACCCGACGACACCGATAATGAGCGTCGATGCCCCCAGTCTCTACTATGACTTCCTCGGGCAGCCTGCCGGAGTGAACTCTGTTGAGCTTCTCAACACCGAGTTGTCGGATAATGAAAGGAAATGGATAGATTGGGACGGAACAGTGAAACTGAACCTGCTTCCTTTGCTGTCAGACGGGAAACTGTCCCAGCACAGCCTCTCGACTCAGGTGACCTATTCCGGACGCTTTTACGATGATTTGTTCGGGTGGTTCCGCCCTTCGTACAACACGATTGCCCTGCGTTCCGGAAAGGAAGGGCAGGCTAAACGCTCCTATTCCAAATTCCTGCGCCAGTCTGTGGAATGGCTCGCAAACTACCAGGGGACATTCGACGGCCACAATCTGAAACTGATGGCCGGCTATTCCTATACTTATGAACAGAACCAGAGCCTGTCTGCGGAGAATTCCGATTTTGCAAACGATGCCTTGACTTACAACAATATAGGTTCAGGTTCATATATGAAAGGGGAAGGAGAAGTGGGGATGAGCAGCTACAAGGCAGACAGCAAGCTTGCAGCCTTCTTCGGGAGAGTCAGTTATGACTGGAAAGGCCGCTATCTGCTGACTGCATCCCTCAGATATGAAGGTTCATCCAAGTTCGGAACCAAGAACAAATGGGGTCTGTTCCCGGCAGCATCAGCCGGATGGAGAATCTCCGACGAGCCGTTTATGCAGGGAGCCGGATGGCTCAACGATTTGAAAATCCGAGGGGACTTCGGTGTCACCGGCAATCAGGACTTCGACAGCTATCAGTCCCTCAGCACTATGCAGGCATTCGGAGAGTACTACTACAATGGTGAGTTCTTCCAGGTTTGGGGTCCTTCCAAGAATGTGAATCCGGACCTCAAATGGGAAAAGGGTATCAACTGGAACATAGGTCTTGACTGGGCATTGTTCAATTACAGGCTCAGCGGATCGTTCAACTATTTCAACAGGACCCAGAAGGATTTGCTGGGAAGCTACAACGTATCGGTGCCTCCCTACCTCTTCACTTCCACCTTTGTCAATGTGGGTACTATGACCAACACCGGATTTGAATTCGAGATTTCCTGGAAGGCTGTGGACAAGAAGGATATAGGATACACCATTTCTGCCGTTGGCGCAACAATGACAAATGAGTTCAAGAGTTTCAGCAACTCGGAGTTTGTCGGTCAGGATTATTACGACACGGCTGTCACTGCGTCCCCGTACCCCAATCTTTATCTGCAGCGCATTGAGGTTGGACACCGTATTGGTTCCTTCTATATGTACAAATATGCCGGCATCGACACGGACGGGAACTGGGTCGTCTATTCAAAGGACGGGGATATGATAAAA
>JBJEJT010000132.1:0-3755 GCA_051878255.1 Candidatus Cryptobacteroides sp.
GTGATGCCGAAAGAGGCTCCCGGAATGACAAGTGTTTTAATTACACCTTCCCCGGCGAAGGTCAGTGCAGACAACCTGATGAATTCTTTCCTGAAAATAACCTTGTGCCTGTGGGCATTGTTGTGCTCTTTGGGATTGTATGCCCAGGGCGGAGCGAATGTCGTGGTGGCAGGCAAGGTGGTGGACGAGGACGGCGAACCTTTGTCCGGGGCTTCGGTATATCTCAGGGGCAAGCCGGACAAGGGAACAGCCACCGATGCCAACGGTTATTTCTCACTGGAGTTCCAAAACGGCAGGGACATTTTCATCGAAGCCTCATTCATAGGAATGAAAACCGGTTCAGTGGAATTTACCGGTCAGAAAGAGTTGGAGATAGTCCTGAAATATGATTCCACATTCATCCAGACGGCAGTTGTCAAGGCACATCAGAACATCAACGACCTCGACATCAGGGCAAAGGCAGGAGTCGTGAACGAGGTGGATGTGAAGCGTATGCTGGACAAACCCGTGGTGGACCTCTCCCTTTCGCTCCAGGGCGCATCTCCCGGACTGGTGGTCACTAACAGGGGAGATTTGGGAACCAAACCGGAAATAAGGATACGTGGCAACTCTTCATTCCGCAAGGGGGATGTGGCGAATGAACCACTTTATGTGCTTGACGGACAGGTGATTTCATCCGATGCCTTTATGACCCTCAATCCGCAGGACATCTCCGACATCAAAATTCTGAAAGATGCCGCAGCCTGCGCCCTCTATGGCACCAAGGCAGCCAACGGCGTGATTGAGATTACCTCCGTGCGGGGCACCGAAGGCGAAACCCTCGTCACCTACAATGCCAGTGTCGGTGTCACTTTCAGGGGACGCAGGGGAGTGCAGATGATGGGCACGGATGAGAAACTCGAACTCGAAAGGCTGCTCAAGAACGATAATGCACCCGGCTACCGCTACAGCGAAGACTACTACCGCAGGTATTATTCATCTTCTCCGGACCTGGAGGAAATGATAGCCGAAGGCAAAGCCAAACTCGACGAACTGCGCAAGAGCGACACGGACTGGTTCAAGGTGCTCCTGCGCAACGACATATACCAGAAACACAATCTCAGCGTCCGTGGCGGCAGCCAGAAGACTTCCTACTATGCCTCACTCAACTACAGTTATCAGGGCGGACAGATTCCGGGCAACGACGTGAACCGTTTTTCAGGGCGTGTCAGTCTGGACCAGGCCATAGGAACAAAGGGCTATGTGTCGGCGAGTTTCAGCGGAGGCTACTCCAAAGCCAACAGTCCGAACAGTTCTTCCTATTCCCCTTCGTCCCTGATTTACCAGCTGAACCCTTATGAAAGTCCGGAAAGCGGGGAACTGTGGTCCTATCCGAACCGCACATACAGGGACCTCGTGTACCAATACCAGCGCACCTCCACCGAAAAGCGTTTCGGAGGCACGTTGAGCCTGAACCTGGAGCCTGTCGAGGGTCTGTCCGTGGCAGGAGTGGCAGGACTTGACTATGTGCTGTCCGAGTCTCTCGACCTCACTCCTGCATCTTCCTATGAGGAACAGCACAGCGGGGCTGCAGAAAACGAGTTGGGCAGACTCTCCAAGTCCAAGAACGGGAATGCCAATGTCACCACCAATGTCAGAGTCAATTACAACAAGGTCATAGGCAGGCACGACTTCACCGTTGGAGCCAACACCGACTTCTATATGGACGATATGGACCTTATGTCCATCACGGGCTACGGAGTGGGCGACCAGATGTCTGCTGCCGCCATCAACCAGGCAATAGAGGGCAACAGGAAACTGAGTACTGCCAATGCGCACGAGAGAACCGCGCAAGTCGGAATCGGAGTCCTGGGCGGCTACTGCTTCGATGAGACCTACGACCTTTTCGGGACATACAAAGCCGATGCTTCATCCATATTGCCGAAAGAAAAGCGGTGGAATGCCGCCTGGGCAGTGGGAGCCGGATGGAACGTGAAATCCTATTTCAAGGACTGGAACATCATATCAGCCCTCAGGCTCAAGGCTTCCTACGGACGCACAGCTTCCCTTGCCGGCATATCCCCGTCCCTCGCCCAAGCCACGTTCTCCTATCTCAATGACAGTTATGGCGACAGCCGCCTTTTCGAACTGATGTCCCTCTACAACAATTCCCTCAAGCCGGAACAGACCGTAAGCACAGAGGTCGGGATGAGCCTTGGGTTCATAGACCGGGTGAATCTGGAGCTGGGGTGGTACGACCGCCGGACTGAGGATGCGCTCCTGGATGTGCCGATCCCCTCTTCCAACGGCTTCCAGACCCTCAAAAGGAACATCGGGGTGCTGAGCAATATGGGAGTGGAGACAAGTCTCAATGTGAATGTGCTGAATATGAATGACTTGAGACTGAATGTCAAAGTTTCTGCCGCCTACAATTACAACAAGGTAATCGACTTGTACGACGGGGACAGGCTCTACACTTCCGAAGATGCCATAATCCCGGATTACGAGGTCGGCAAGTCCTACGATATGATTTACGGTCCCGTGTCACTCGGACTCGACCCTATGACCGGTCTGCCTGTTTTCAAGGGCGCTGACGGCAGCGAAATCCCGGCAACGGGCAAGCTTACAAGGGAGGATATGGTGGCTCTCGGACATTCCGTCCCGCCCTGGTCAGGGACCATAAACCTGAGTTTCACCTGGAAATCCCTCGAATTCGATGCCGATTTCTACTATGTGCTCGGAGGAATAAAGGCATACGCCTATTCATACGTCCGCTATTATGACGATGCCAACCGCAATGCCGTGAAAGGTCAGGTGGAAAATATGTGGTTCCAGAAAGGCGACGAGGGCAAAATCTACCATACCCCCTGGTACACCTCATCCGCAATAGAGAATATGACGTCCTGGCCGAACAGCAAGTCCATAGGCAGCAGCGACTATCTCAGGCTTTCGATGCTGTCCCTGCGCTACCGTTTCTCCAAGAGGGAACTCGCCTGGACCAAGGGGATAATCAAATATGCCAATGTAGCCATCCAGGGGTCCAACCTGTTCACCGTCACCCGCTACCGTGAGTCGGATCCTGAATCCGGTTCGTTCATCGGGGCGCAACAGCCGGTGCTCACTTTCAACTTGAGTCTGTCATTCTGATGAAAAGATATCTACATATATGTATGATGGCGGCGGCAGTTTTCTCTGCTGCCCTGGGACTGTCTTCCTGTCTGGACATCAAACTCGACGACCAGTACAGTGACCCGGATGCCGTCAATTCAACTCAAAGGGCAAAGGAACTGCTTTCCGCAGCCTACAATTCCCTCCCTCGCTATCAGATTGAACTCTCCCTGCTCGGAGATGATTTCTGCCCCACCAGCCTTGCCGGCAGAAATTCCGAGATGCAGAACCTTTATGCCTGGCAGGAAAAAGCCATCGACGACCTGTCTTCGGGGGTGTGGTCTGAATACTATTACACCATTTCCCTTGTGAATGCCCTGTTGCAGAGAATCCCTTCCATAGTGGAGGATGACCTGACGACTTTGCACTGCGTCGAAGCGAGTGCCTGTGCGCTGAAAGCAATGTGCTATTTCGAATTGCTGAAACTCTATGCCCCCGTCTGGTCCGAAGCCAATCAGGACAAGGACGGGATCATACTCAAGGATCGTCTGGAACTGGAATTTCTGCCACGTTCGACTTTGAAGACCTGTGTGGAAGAGGTTTCCTCCCTGCTTGACAGGGCTGCCGCCTTGTTCTCCGGTGTCGGGGAAGATAAACTGGACAGGGTG
>JBJEJT010000133.1:0-3747 GCA_051878255.1 Candidatus Cryptobacteroides sp.
AATGAAAAGATAAAGAAGCAAAAAAAACAGTACCGGCTGGTCTTGTTACTCGTATTAGTACTGATGGGATGTGTTGTAGGCTTGATTGCTTTTAATAACAATGTTGAAAGCCTTAAGAGCGAGTTAGAAGATAAAACGAGTACAATCTCATCTCTTCGCTCGGATATCAATGATAAGAATAGTACTATTGATGGTCTTAATTCAACAATTTCCTCAAAAAATTCAACTATATCCAGTTTAAGGTCCGATATAACAAATCTGCAATCTCAGATTGAGGAACTTAAAGAGGATAAACAAACTCTCATTCAATCAATGGCAAAATTACCTCCGTTGCTTATAACAGATTTGAAAATGGGCATTGTTTATAAAAATGGAGATGTTTATGTTGAGCACGGTAAAACACTATATAGTTCCAGCACTATGTATTTGTCCCCATTGATTTCATATTATGGTATACGCTCTGAATCAGTTACATTGAAGATGAAACTCTTTACGCCTAATGGCTCATTGAGTTATAATTCTGATATATCACCATCAGGCTTTACAAACAAGACAGAGTTGTACACTGGGCTTGGAAATAATGAATACCGTTTGACAGGATGGGGTAATGAAACTAAGGGGCACTGGCGTTCCGGTGATTATCGTATAGAAATATGGTATAATTCTTCCTGCATTTATTCTAAAGCATTTACAATCTATTAGGCTGATGTATCAGACAGAGTTCATTGACATAGTATCATTCTTCGGAAAGAAAGACCCTCTTTTTGCATAGTTATTTGTTTTCGTAATTGTGCCAGGCTGTTTTCAGGTCTTCGAAGATTTTTGTAGAGGCTGGGGAGTCGTTGTTGTTTTTGACGGCTTCGGAGAGATTCTTGAGATAATTGCTGAAATCTTCTCCAAGCATATTGCCGAAGGCTGCGAAAACATCTTGCTGATTGAGAGTGGCACCGGTCGGGCTTACGAAAAAGCCGATATGGTGCATAGTCAGGATTATCCGGTAGAGATCTATTCTCATTCCTTTCTTTGGGTTAAGGCGGATTTGTGGGGTCGGTGTGGATGACAGAGGAGTAGAGACTACGTTAGCTGCATCATCTTTGGGCACTGCTCCTTGGGTTATTGTGGTCTGGGAGTGGTATATGTGATGGGAGGCGTCGACTCTGTCGGCGTGTTCTATGTTGGTCCCGATATTAACTATTCCTTGTACGTGCATTATTCTTTGGGTGTTGAGTGGATTATTACTGTGTCGGCGTGTTCTATGTTTGTGCCGATGTTTATTTCTGTGGAACTGCTTGTTGCCGTGAATGATGCTGATGGTGTGAAAAGACCTTCGTAGTTGCCTATAAGGAAACGGCGGAGGAGACTGTATATTTCTGCGGTTACACTTCGCGGGGAGATTGCTTCGCCTTTTTGGCTTTCAATGAATGCTTTTGCTTTGGGACGGTCAACTTGGGAAATGAGATTGTCGAGGCGTCCAAATTCATTGATGTTTGCAGCTGTAGGATGTGCGTCGTAGAGTTGTCTCAATGATACTTCGTTGAGTCCCAAGGCTGATGAGAGTCTGTGGATGCGGTCGTTCTTCTCTCTTTCCATATACTCGTTGAGGTAGGAGCGCATATCGTAGTCTTCTCCCAGAATTAATGCTCCGCTTTGTATGTCGGCGAGTATCTGGTTTGCAAATCGTTGTTCTGTGCGGTTGAGGGTTGCAAAACTTTTGTGGAGTTCTGCGAGTGCTTTGTATATTTCTTCTTCAGCTGCGTGGCTGTTGAGGAGTCTGACATATTTTTCAAATCGGGACTGCATATAGTCTGCATCTATCCTGTCAGTGTTGATTTCTGTGAGATAGGTGTCTATTTCGTACGGGAGATCTGTTCCTCCTTGTCCGGTTCCATCTCCTGGAGTAAACAGCTCTTTGTAGCGGAGTGCAAGGATTAGGTAGGTGGTTTCACTTAAGGCAAGGGTGATGGATGAAGATGAGCCGTCTTCGTGGTTGAAACTATAGTCGCGTTTGCTCCATTTGAAACCTTGTATCCGTGCGGCTTCGAGGTAGTCGTTGAGTTTCTGGAAGAGTTTTGCAAACATCGCTTTTTCCTCAACTGAGTGTGGGAGTCTCTCGAAGTTTTGAACTCCTGAGGCGTTGAACAGGTCTCTGATTTCCATATATTTGGAATTCAGAGAATTGAGGTTGGTTTCGAGTTTGTCGGCGAATAGCCCGTATGGGCGATCGCCTGAGTAGAGACGGAACGCTGCTTCTATGTTGCGTTCCATAGTGTGTGGATATCGATAGTATCGGATGTTGCCGAATGGCTTGTCCGGTCCAAACAGCCTGTTTGTACGGGAGAATGCTTGGATGATGTTCTCGTAGCGGAGTTTTTTGTCGAGGAAGAGGGTGTTGACCCATTTGGAGTCGTAGCCTGTGAGCATCTGGTCAACGACAATGAGGACATCAAGGCGTTTTTCCGGTACATTCTCTACTCCTATATATGGTTCTTTGTGAGCGAGTCGGGCGGCTACGTCTTTTTTGTATTTTGCGTATCTTGCCATTGTGAAATGCGTTCCGAACTGGTTATTGTAATCGGTCAGCATTGCTATGGTTTCTTCCTCTTTTACGATTGATGCATCTCCGAGGTTGTCGATGCTGTTGTCGTAGAGGGTTGCTACGTGGAGTTCCGGGTATGATGAACGGAAAATTTTGTAGTACTGGATTGCCTCAGATATTGAACTGGTGGCAAAAATAGTGTGAAATTTCCCTCCGTGGCTGAGTGTTGTCCAGTTCAGACCGAGGTCGTTTACCAAGGTAAGACGATATTTATAGGTCTCATATTGGCTGGAGGGAATGAAGTCTTCGATTCCTTTTTCGTATTGTCCGTCATCATCCTTGTGGCCTGCCATCGGAATATCTTCCATATACTTCTGAAAGATGCGTTCCTTCTCCGGATTGCCCCAGATTTCGTCTTCGGTCTCTGCCTGGGCTTTTTCGAGTGCTACGGCTTTGCGAAGGTCACGGTCTTTGTATGTGAGGCATTTGACAGGGTCGAATCCAAGGACATTTTTGTCCCGGATTCCGTCTGCGATTGAGTATCTGTGCAGTTCGTTGCCGAATACTGTGGCGGTTGTGTTGTGCTTGCGCTGGTTTTCGTCTTGTATCGGTGTGCCTGTGAAGCCGAAGAATATTGCTTTTGGGAAGGTTTCCTTGATGGTCAGGAGCATTTCTCCAAAGGTGGAGCGGTGGCATTCGTCAACTATGAATACGAGGCGCTTTTTGCGGATTTGTTCGATATCATAGCGATAGTCGATTGCCTCGTCCTTGATATTGCTCATTTTCTGGATTGAGGTCACTATCAGGACTTCGTCTTGGGATGAGCTTTTGAGTTTCTTTACGAGTGATGAGGTGTAGGCAGTGTCATTTACGGTTTCACTGTCGTCGGCAAAGCCTTGGTATTCTCTCAGGGACTGAGTGCCGAGTTCGATGCGGTCAACAAGGAAGATGACTTTGTCTGCATCGCGGCTTTGTGCTATGAGGGTTGCGCTTTTGAAGCTTGTGAGTGTCTTGCCGGAGCCGGTGGTGTGCCAGATGTATCCTCCGTGGTTGTCTACTTCATCCCAGTGTGTTCGCTGTACTTTTTGGCTGATTTCGTTGGCTGCATAGTATTGGTAGGAGCGGAGTACTTTCAGGCATCCGTCTGAAGAGTCTGCGACTATGTAGAATCCAATCAGCTGGTGAGCCATCGGGATGGAGAGGAAGGTTTC
>JBJEJT010000134.1:0-15626 GCA_051878255.1 Candidatus Cryptobacteroides sp.
AGCCCTTCTCCGGGCGAGATTTTCCTCGGCAACTGGGAATCCGGCATATCTTTCATTGATGAAATCCGACTTGGAGACCAGTCTATGGCACCGGACTACTTGAAAGAGAACAAGGGGAAGAACCATTACTATATGCTCCCTCTGCTGCTGGGGCTCATAGGTCTTTTCTATCAGTTCGCGAGGGACAAGAGGGGTTGCTGGCTCACCTTCCTCCTGTTCTTTATGACCGGAATTGCCATCGTAATCTATCTGAACCAGCCTCCATTCCAGGTCAGGGAAAGGGATTATGCCTATGCAGGTTCGTTCTACGCCTTTTCAATCTGGATAGGCTTTGCGGTGCTCGCCCTGTATGAGGCTGTCGTGGGTTTGTTCTCCCGCAAAGGCGAGCCGGGCAGGACTGCATCCGTGGCTACGGCGACGACCTTGTCGCTTCTCTGTCTCGGCGTACCTGTGCTTATGGCGGAGGAAAACTGGGACGACCACGACCGCAGCCATCGCCGTACAGCCGTCGAGATGGCGTACAACTATCTGAATTCCTGCGGAGAAAACGGTATTCTCATCACCCACGGGGACAACGACACATTCCCTCTCTGGTACGCCCAGGAGGTGGAGGAAGTGCGTCTGGACGTGAGGATCGTCAATACTTCCCTGCTTGGCACGGACTGGCATATAGACCAGATGAAATGGGCGTGCAACCAGTCTGCCCCGCTGAATCTGACGGTGGGTCCGAGACAGTATCTCTATGGCACCAATGAATTCGTGTACATATACGACACCAGGAACACCGTCCTGCCGTTGAAAGATGTGATGAGGGTGTTCAAGGAACCTCGCGCCAAACTTCAGCTTCAGTCCGGCAAGGGTGTGAACTATATCTGCTCACGCAAATTCTCCATTCCGGTAAACAAGGAAAATGTCATCAGATACGGCATACTCGACGAGAAGTATCTCGACCAGATTCCGGACAGCATAGTCTTCAAAATTTCCGAAGGCAAGAATTATATTTCCAAGCCGGAACTCTTTATGCTGGATTTGCTGTCCAATTACGATTGGGACCGTCCCCTGCATATGCTGAATATGGGCGGGGACCGGAATATGGGAATCAAGGAGTACCTGGAATATGACGGTTTCTCATACAAGTTCGTGCCGATAAGCAGCCGTCAGAGGACTTCGGAAGTGGGTTTCAGCGACCCTGAAAGGCTTTATCGCCTGATGACGGAGGTCTATTCCTGGGATGCGTTGAGCCGTCCGGACTATTATGCCGACAACCAGCATCTTTACACTTTCTGCGGAGTGCTTTCGCAGAGATGTATGTTTGTCAATGCTGCCAAGGAGATGATTAAGGCGGGATGGCAGGACAGGGCGCTGGAGATGCTGGACAAATGCCAGGAGGCTGTGCCGGAGCACAACTATCCTCTGGATATGTCCTATCTGGGCTTCTCCAATGAGTTGATGGTTATGGATATGATTAACCTGTACTATGTCCTGGGGGAGAATGGAAAGGCATCTGACCTTGCATCACGTTTCCTGGACAAGATGTTCCAGTCGGTTCATTTCTTCTTCGAGTTCTATGATTTCGCCGAGCGTGAATTCGACCGTGCCAAGAGCATAGTGCTGATGGTTCAGGACATTGCCAAGGAAAACGGAGACGAGGAGATAGTCGCGCTTGTGGACCGGAATTTTGACGAGTTGCTGGACCGGTACACAAAATAACCTGCCGTCGATGACGGCAGGGTCGGCAATGACGGGGTCAAACCGTTGCCGGCAAACCGGGAATACGGAAGTTGAGCCGGAATGACGGAAAGTCATCCGGCTCGACCATTTACTCGAAGAGTTCCTTCTGCGAGAGCCCGAGCAGCGAAATCCGCCGCCTGACAGCCGGCCATTCATTGTCGAGGAACTCCCTGCGCAGGCTTTCCAGCACCTTTTCCCGTGCTCCGGTTGCCACATAGTAACCTATGCCCCGCTTGTTGTAGATAATCCCCTCGGCGGTAAGTTTCTCGTAACTCCGCATTACCGTGTTGGGATTCACTCCCAGTTCGGCTCCACATTCCCTCACGGATGGGATTCTGTCTTCCTCAGCCTTCTCCCCCGAGAGAATCTTCTCGCAGATCGACTCCGCAATCTGCAGGTAAATCGATTTGTTTGAGTTGAATTCCATAATTAATGCTTTACTGTTCTGACTCTGACATAGGTCCAAATCATCAGTCCCACAATCTCGATTAATGCCACAGATATAGTCGAAAACTTGAACATCCTGAATGCGTGCTGCACATTTTCTGCATTGTTGAGAGTTTCAATGAGACCGGAATTTGCCAAAGGCATAAGAATCCAGGTGCTGAGGGTGCCGAGTACCATTGACACTGCGATTGTCACAAGGAAAGTCTTCCCGACCTTGTTCTTCTTGAAATACAGGGCTCCTATCAGGAATACCATTATCCAGCTGGAGACATTGAGAATGTATCCGCCAACCAGTTCCGAAGTGTTGATGAGGTCAAAGTCCACCGCACTGTTCACCCTGGCAAAGGCGTTGGCGAATTCGCCGGAGGCGGTGGTCACGGAATGAATGAGGCTCTCGCCGGCTCTTGGGTCAAGCAGGCAAAGCAGGGAGTCTGCCGCAAGAGATATGACCAAATATGAAATCGGGGCAAGTATGCAGACATTGATTATCATCGAGAGGGTCTTTTCAAGCGAAGATGCCGGTATGAGCGTGAAGAAGGAACCGCTGCGTTTGTCGGTAAAATGTCCATAGCACTTTGCCGGCACGGAGAACGCGATAATGTAGAAAGCAATCACGAAGGTCGCGCACCTGCCGGCAGTCCCGTAAGACATCCATTCTCCGCTGACAATCAGTTTCATAATCCCGCAGAAAAGGTATGCGATGATACCCGAGAGGGAGGTCAGCAGGATGGTGAGCGCAGAATAGTCAAATGCGTGCTTGAGGTCGGAAACATAGTATTTTCCGAATCTTTTGAAGTCGAATATATTGTTCATAGCTTGCTTATTTTGAGGTTGAGGATGAGAAGACTGCCTTGAACCAGTCCTTGTTCTTGTGGACGGCGTTGAAAAGCGCCTCTATGTTCACTTTGCTGTCCCGTCCGTCAGGATTTGGAAGCACCTGGATGCACCCTCCCGGCACGATTTCGCTGTAGAGGGCATTCGGATTGATTTCAGTGCCGTAGTCGAACCAGAGTTTTTCACTGATTTCACTGATGGAGGCGTTGAGAAGCACGTCCTGACGGTCCAGGATTATGACCGGGTCGATGACATTCTCCAAGTCCTTGACCTGGTGGGTGGAAATCACCACTGTGGAATCATCGCTGGTGAACTGCATAAGTGCCTTGCGGAACTGGGCTTTTGACGGGATATCCAGACCGTTTGTCGGCTCGTCCATAAGGATGTAGCGGCAGGCGCAGGCGAGGGCGAAAGAAATATGGGTCTTCTTGAGCTGACCTGAGGACATCTTGTCCATCCTGTTGTCTGTCGGAACCTCAAACAGTTCCAGAAGCCGGGAGAAAGTCTCAATCGAGAAATTGTTCCAGAATTTGCCGTAGTTCTTTGCGAACACCATCGGTTTCATCGTGATTTCCATAACCTCGTCGCTGAGGTAGTAGATTTCCGAAAGCATTTCAGGCTTGCGGTCGAAAGGTTTGAATCCGTCGATGTCGATGCTGCCAATCTGGGGCTTCTTCAGACCGCACAGCAGGGTGAGAAGGGTGGTCTTGCCCACTCCGTTCTCTCCGAGAAGTCCGTAGATTCTGCCAGGAAGAAGTTCCATCGAAATGTTTTTCAGTACGGCATTTGCGCCGTAGGCAAAGGATAAGTTATTGATAGTTATCATAATGAGTTGATATTGTTTTAATGTTTATTAGTGTATTACTCAACTAATACACTGCAAAGGTAAGGCATTATTTCTGATTTCCAAACATTTTTTCAAATTTTTTGTCCTGACGGAATTTCGGGCGATTTTCTATATCAAAAAAATGCCAAATTCCATATTGATTGCATATATTTGCAGGAATGTGTGTCCGGGCAGTCCGTTGTCCGGAGGTCGCATTGGAAAACCTGGATTGTTTAATACCTATTAATATATGAAAGTAGCAGTAGTTGGAGCCACAGGGCTCGTGGGAACCAGAATGTTGCAGGTTCTTGAAGAAAGGGATTTTCCGGTAACGGAACTTTATCCGGTTGCATCGGGCAAATCGGTCGGTAGAAAGGTCGTTTTCAAAGGAAAGGAATATGAAGTCATATCAGCGGAGGATGCCATAGCCAAGCGTCCCGACCTTGCTCTGTTCTCAGCCGGAGGCAGCGTCTCAGCCGACCTTGCCCCGCGTTTTGCCGAGGTGGGCTGCCGTGTGGTGGACAATTCCTCGCAGTGGAGGATGGACCCTACCAAGAAACTCGTGATTCCGGAAATCAACGGGGACTGTCTTGAGGAAAGTGATATGATCATCGCCAATCCGAACTGTTCCACGATCCAGATGCTCATCGCCATCGCCCCTCTCCACTACCGCTATAAGATAAAGAGGATAGTGGTGTCCACATATCAGTCCGTGTCAGGCACGGGCTACAAGGCGCTCAACCAGATGACGGCTGAACGCGGGGGAGGCAAGTGGGGCGAATATCCTGCAGTCTATCCTTGTCCGATAGATATGAACATTCTCCCGCACATCGACGTGTTCCTCGACAACGGGTACACGAAGGAGGAGATGAAAATGGTAAACGAAACCCACAAGATTCTGGACCCAGCCATAAAGGTGACCGCGACGACTGTGCGTGTGCCCGTGACAGGAGGTCATTCGGAGTCTGTGAACCTCGAGTTCGAGAAACCTTTCACTCTTGAGGATGTACGCAGGGAAATTGCCGCTTTCCCGGGTGCAGTGGTGCAGGATGACCCTCAGAACAATGTCTATCCTATGCCTCTGTATGCTGCGGGCAGGGATGAGGTCTTCGTGGGCAGAATCCGCAGGGACGAGTCTGTGGAGAATGGATTGAACCTCTGGTGCGTGGCTGACAACATACGCAAGGGGGCTGCCACGAATGCGGTTCAGATTGCCCTGCTCCTTATTGAAAAGGGATTCCTGAAAGCCTGACTCCATTTCCGGCTCCGGGATTTTCCGGGCTTGTTGGGGTATTTGACTTCCGCGGGTGCGAAACACCACTTGGGAGGGTTACAACCCGGCTATTTTCAATCACTTAAACTTGAGTGAAGTATGTTCAGCAAAGAGATTTATGTAAACAGGCGTGCCGAGTTGCTCAGGCGTATGTCCGGGCAGGGCGGCATAGCTGTGTTTCCGGGCAATGCCGATGCTCCGGCCAATTACAGGGGCAATGACTATAAATTCCGTCAGGAAAGCAACTTCCTCTATTTCTGGGGTATAGACCAGCCTTATTATGCGGCTGTGATGGACCTGGACACCGGAGGGGAGACCATTTTTGCCGACGACGTGGACATTGACGACATCGTGTGGATGGGTCCGCAACCGTCAGTGCGCTCGATTGCGGAGTCTGTGGGGACGGGAGAGAGGTCGGGTGCTGCGGCTGCAGAGATTTCCGCCCCGTACGCCGGGTTTGCGGAATATGTGAAAAAGGCTGTGTCACAGGGGCGCAAGGTGCATTTCCTGCCTCAGTCACGCTATTACAACTGTCTTTTGCTGTCCCGCTTGCTGAACATTGATGCGGACTTGCTGAACCGTCGTCTCCCCGGCTCGGAAGTGGCATCCGCCGCACTGGCAAAGGCTGTCATCGGTATGCGTCTGGTGAAGCAGGACTGCGAAATCGCGGAGATAGACAAGTCCTGTGACCTGGGCATACGTATGCACACTGCAGCCAGGGTGGGTTGTGTGCCGGGAGTTGTCGAGCAGAGCATTGTGGGGCAGATGGAAGCCGTAACACTCTCGGAGGGCTGGGGAGTTTCATTCTCGACCATACTTTCCCAGAACGGCGAGACTCTCCACAACCACCGCCACGACCAGATTCTCACTCCGGGCAGGCTCCTGCTTGTGGATGCCGGGGCGGAAAGCAATACCCATTATGCATCGGATTTCACCCGCACCTATCCTTGCTCCGGCAAGTTCACGACCAAGCAACGCGAAATCTATGACATTGTGCATCAATGCAATGAATTCGCCTTTTCGATGGTGCGTCCGGGCGTAGCCTATCGGGAGGTCCACATCGCGGCTGTCACCCGGATGCTGGATGCTCTCAAGAGCCTCGGGATAGTGGACGGGGACCCGGCACAGATGGCTGCGGACGGCATAGGCGGATTGTTTATGCCTCACGGTCTGGGACACAATATGGGTATCGACGTGCACGATATGGAAGACATAGGGGAAGACCTCGTGGGTTACGATGAGGACCAGAAGCGGGAGGGCGGAATCGGACTTGCCAACCTCAGGATGGCACGCCGTCTTGTGCCTGGCAACGTGATTACAGATGAGCCGGGCATATATTTCATACCGGAACTGATCGCCCAGTGGAAGAGGGACGGTCTGGATGGAGGGCGGGTGAACTACTCTCTGCTGGAGCGTGAATATCTGGATTTCGGGGGCATACGCCTGGAGGATGACGTGCTTGTGACCCCAGACGGGGCACGCCGCCTCGGCTCGTCCCGTCTGCCGATTGCCTCATCCGACATAGAGGAACTTATGCACCAGTAAACACCATTGCCGATATTGCACATCGGAGACGGTGATGTGGTCATTGGAGACTGGACCGGAGATGCCGTCCGCATCGGGGACTTGCTCTGGTATCCTTGCAACCTGGGCTTTGACAATGAACATCCGTTTGGCAAATCCAAAATAGCAGAAAATTTTTCTGTATTCAAAAATAATGTCTATCTTTGCAGTCCATTCTGAGCGCGGGTGGCGAAATTGGTAGACGCGCTACTCTCAGAAGGTAGTGCCAGCAATGGCGTGCCAGTTCGACTCTGGTCTCGCGCACAATGGATCCCGGGAGATGAATGTTCATCTCCCCTTTTTATTTACCGGTATGAAGATAGTATTTCTGGATGCCGCCACAATAGGCGAAGACATAAGCCTTGAACCGATAGCCTCTCTCGGGGACCTGACTTGCTGGCAAACCTCCACCCCTCAGGAGTCCCTGGCTCGGGTTAAAGAAGCCGAAGTTCTTATTATTAATAAGGTAAAGGTGACGGCGGAACTGATAGACGCAGCCCCGAATCTGAAACTGATATGTGAAGCCGCGACCGGAGTGAACAATATCGACCTCGGATATGCGGCTTCCCGCAACATCCCGGTCCGCAATGTGGCTGGCTATTCCACGGAGTCGGTGGTCCAGGTCACCTTTATGCACATCCTGAATCTGCTGTGCAAGGCACCCCTGTACGACTCCAGGGTCAAGTCCGGGGCATATTCCCGAGGCGGTTTGTTCACCGATGTCAGCGTCCCTTTCCCCGAACTCGCAGGCAAGCGTATGGGCATAATCGGAATGGGCAGCATAGGTCACAGAGTTGCGGAAGTGGCATCCGCATTCGGTATGGCAGTATCTTATTTCTCCACTTCCGGCACCTCACATTGCAGCGATTTCCCGTCGGTGGGAATAGAACAGCTTCTGGCTGAGTCGGACATAGTCAGCATCCACGCCCCTCTGAATCAAGCCACCCTCGGTCTGATAGACAGTGACCGTCTGAAACTGATGAAATCCGGAGCCATACTCGTGAATATGGGCAGGGGCGGCATAGTCGATGAGCCCGCACTCGCCAGGGCAATAGATGACGGGACCATCGCCGGTGCCGCCCTGGACGTGTTCGCTGTCGAGCCGTTGCCGGAGGACAATCCTCTTCTGCACCTGTCCCATCCCGAGCGCCTGTCCCTTACTCCGCACACCGGATGGGCAAGCGTGGAAGCCCGCCGGAGACTTGTGGACGGAATAGCCGGAAACATCCGTTCCTTTATGCAGGACCTCTGATTGCCGGGAATCTGAAGATATGATGCGTGACATATTGAATTGTTGCGCATTTTTTATACCTTTGCACCCCCGAAAAACAACAGTATAATATGGAAATCAGAAACATCGCAATCATCGCCCACGTGGACCACGGCAAGACCACGCTCGTGGACAGGATGATTTATCAGGCGAAATTGGTGAGAGGCCAGGAGAATCTCGGAGAACTGATTCTCGACAACAACGACCTCGAAAGGGAACGCGGTATCACAATCCTTGCAAAGAATGTATCCGTAGTCTATAAAGACGTAAAGATCAATATAATCGACACTCCGGGCCATAGCGACTTCGGAGGCGAGGTGGAAAGGGTGCTGAATATGGCAGACGGCGTGCTCCTGCTTGTGGACGCATTCGAAGGCTGTATGCCACAGACCCGTTTCGTCCTCCAGAAAGCAATCGAGATGGGCAAGAAGCCGGTTGTGGTCATCAATAAGGTGGACAAGCTGAACTGCCGTCCGGAAGAGGTCCAGGAGGAAGTGTTCGACTTGATGTGCTCGCTCAACGCCACCGATGACCAACTCGACTTCAAGACCGTTTACGGAAGTGCGAAACAGGGTTGGATGTCCCTCGACTGGAGACAGCCGACCACTGACATCACAGCCCTTCTGGACACCATCCTCGAAGCCGTCCCTGCCCCGCAGGTGGTGGATGGAACTCCGCAGCTGCTCATCTCGTCCCTCGAATACTCGCCGTATGTGGGCCGCATAGCCATAGGAAGGGTGACCAGGGGGGAACTCAGGGCAGGAATGAACATAAGTCTCTGCAAGAGGTACGACATAGTCCAGAAACAGAAAATCAAGGACCTGATGAGTTTCACGGGTCTGGGCAAGACCAAGGTCGAGAGCGTGCAGTGCGGTGACATCTGTGCTGTCGTGGGGATAGACGGATTTGAGATCGGGGACACCATCGCCGACTTCGAGAATCCGGAACCGCTTCCGCCGATTGCGGTGGATGAGCCTACGATGAGTATGCTCTTCTGCATCAACAATTCCCCTTTCTTCGGGCGCGAGGGCAAGTTCGTCACTTCCCGCCACCTCAAGGAGCGTCTGGAGAAGGAACTTGAGAAGAACCTCGCGCTGAGGGTGAAACCGGGTCCGAATGCCGATTCGTTCATAGTGTATGGACGTGGGGTTCTCCACCTCTCCGTCCTGATCGAGACTATGCGCCGCGAGGGTTTCGAACTCCAGGTCGGTCAGCCTAAAGTGCTGGACAAGACCATCAACGGCCAGAGATGTGAGCCTATCGAGAATCTCACCATCGACGTGCCTGAAGAGTTCGTGGGCAAGGCAATCGAGATTTCGACCCGCCGCAAGGCTGCCCTCATCCATATGGAAAACAGGGGAGACCGCACCCACCTCGAATTCGACATCCCGGCAAGGGGCTTGATGGGGCTGCGCAGCAATCTGCTCACTGCAACCCAGGGCGAGGCAGTCGTGGCTCACAGGTTCAAGGACTACGAGCCTTACAAGGGTGACATCGAGCGCAGGACCAACGGCTCTCTCGTATCCCTTGAGACGGGTGTGTCTGTCGCATACTCGATGGACAAGCTTCAGGACAGGGGGCGTTTCTTCATCGACCCGGGAGTGGACATCTACGCCGGTCAGGTGGTCGGGGAGCACACCCGCGAGCGTGACCTCAACATCAATATCTGCAAGACCAAGAAACTTACCAATATGCGTGCTTCCGGAAGCGACGACAAGGTTATGCTGCCGCCTCCGATAGTCTTCTCACTTGAAGAGGCACTGGAATACATCCAGGAGGACGAACTCGTGGAGGTGACTCCGAAGTCGATGCGTCTGAGGAAAATCATCCTCGACCCTGTCGAGCGCAAGAGACGCGGTTCAGATGCCTCAGACGAGGAATAAGCATAGTTTGCAACAAATAATGGGGCTATAAATTGGTTTTGGAAAAAATTATTCCTACCTTTGTCGGCTCAAATCTATTTTTGTGTCTATGTATAAGTTTTTACTTGTAGATCTGAATGGATTGTCATCCGGAGAAAGGCAGTGGTCCGGTACTTTGGATGAAAGGTTCTTTGTCAGTTTTGGGAATACTGAAATCCTCGATGCAGACGTGTCTGTGGAGGTCAGGGCCGGGAAAACCGCGTCGGGCGCAAGGGTCGATGTCTTTATGGAAGGCACATTGACGGTGAGTTGCGACAGGTGCCTGGAGGACCTGCAGATGCCGGTTGAGTCCGAAGCGTTACTCGAAGTCAGGCACGAAGGCCGGACGGAGACTGCACCGGAGGATGACAGGGAACTGATTTTTATCGGAGTGGAGGAAACTGAATTGGATCTCTCGCAGATTGTCTATGACTATCTCTGCCTGAGCCTTCCGATTCAGCGACACCACGAAGACGGGAAATGCAATCCCCGGGTGTTGGAATATCTCAATGCCGGAAAGTCAGAGGAAAAAACCCGGAATGACGGAGCATTTGCGGCTTTGGCCGGTTTGTTTGCTAATAAAAATAATTAAAATAATAACAATATGGCACATCCGAAACGAAAAGTCTCCAAACAGAGACGCGACAAGAGAAGAACTCACGATGTGGCTGTGGTTCCAACCCTTGCAACTTGCTCAAATTGCGGTGCAACAATAATGTTCCACAGGGTTTGTCCTGAGTGCGGCTACTATCGTGGTCGTCAGATTATCGAGAAGAAGGCTGAGTAATCGCCTCTTCCGGCTGGTCCCGTAGTTCAACGGATAGAATGGAAGTTTCCTAAACTTTAGATAGCAGTTCGATTCTGCTCGGGACTACCAGAAATATGAAAAAGATAATTGCAACAGACAAGGCGCCGGCGGCGGTCGGTCCCTATTCCCAGGCAGTTCTCGTGAACGGTCTGCTCTTCGTCTCGGGTCAGATCCCTGTGAATCCCGCAGACGGAAGCGTGGCTGAAACCATCGAGGCTCAGAGCCGTCAGGCACTGGAAAACGTCGGTGCAATTCTCGCTGAAGCCGGTTTGGGTTATGACGATGTGGTGAAGACCACTGTCCTCCTTGCCGACATCGCTGATTTCAAGGCAATGAATGAAGTCTATGCCGGATACTTCACTTGCGACAAGCCTGCCCGCGCCTGTTTCCAGGTCGCAGCCTTGCCTCTGGGAGTGAAGGTTGAAATCGAGGTAATCGCAGACGCCACAAAGACCTGCTGAAATGAACAGAAAAGTTCTGATCACAGCAGTTTCCATCCTCGCCGTGATGTTTCTGGGCATTGCGGCTCTTATGTTCGTGCTTTTCCGAGGCGAGAATCAGGGAAAGAAACTGTTTCCGGCAAGACAGGACCCGGTGTTGTGTGCGGTTCCGTCCAATGCCGTGGCAGTGGCAAGATTCCGGAATCTTCAGGAGGCTTCCTCCTTTGTATTGTCCAAGGATGTGCCGCCGAAAGGGGTCAAAGGCAGAAAGAACTCTTTTGAAAAGACACTTGCGGATTCTGCCGTTTCTGGGGCATTCCCCCGTCTGTCGAAGAACGTCCTCGCGGTGTCTTTCCATTATGCCAGGAATCTGGTGCCCCTTTACCTCATCGATGCGGGGCGCAGCGGAGACACGGACTACGATGCGGAGGTGGAAAAAATATCTGCAATCGCAACTGCATCGGGCTATGTCCTGAAAGATTGTGATTGTTCTACGATATTGTCGGTCAATGAGTTGCTCCGCAAGCGCAGGATCCTGTTGCTGTCTCCGTCTGTGAGTGTGATCAACTCTTCGCTGAGACATCTGAATGACGGGGTGTCCGTCTATGATTCGGACGGTTTCGCCGCCGCAGCCTCGAAAGTTTCCTCGGACAGCCGCCTTTATGTGGATATTTCCTCAGCCGGACAGATCTCGAAAGAGATTCTGGATTCCAGATATGACAAGATGGTAAAAAGCGTTTCCGGTTTTTCAGACTGGGCTGCGTTTTCCCTGGACTTCACGGAATCTTCGGCAAAGCTCAACGGCACCGCAGTGTCCAATATGGACACCGACCTTGTCAGGGTCTTTGCGTCTCTGTCGGCTTCATCTTCTTCGGTCTGCGAAATACTGCCTGCCTCCACGCTTTTCGCCCTGTCCATCCCTCTGGACTCGGTGGATGATTTCAGCGAAGCCTTTGACCGCTATCTCGACGGGCGTATGAAACTTTCCGATGCCAACAAACTCCGGAAGAGCATCAAAGGCAAGAACGGGATGGCTCCCCTGCAATGGTTCAAGTCACTCAATCCTTCCGAGGTCGCCGCAGCCTGGTTCGTGAGCAAAGGCAAACTGAGGTCTGTGAACCTCATCCGTGCGGGGCGCCGTCAGAATACGGACACCCTGTGCAGGAACTACAGTTACTCCGGGGCGCTGAAAGCCCTTTTCGGAGAAGTCTTTGAAAGGAGGGACGAGTCCTGGTCCTGCTTCTGCAACGGTTGGATTGTCAGCGGGGACCGGGAATCGGTAAGCGAATTTTCAAGTGGCAATGCCACATCCTACACCCTTGGACAGAAACTCGAGGATGCCTCGCTCAAAGGCGAGATACCGTCTTCGGCGGCTCTTGTGGCATATTTCTCAGTCGATCAGGATTTTGCCGTGAAATCGTCTTTCAAGGACGGCTGGAAACGCTCACTTGAGAAAGCCCTTGAGGGAGCAGATATGATGCCGGCTTTTCTCACTCTGGAACCTGTGCGCAAATCGATGCCGGAAATCAATCTGAGCGTTTTTTCTGCTTCCTTGCAGAGAACTCAGGTCCCTTCTCCGGAACAGGAGATGGTGGAAATAAAGGTTCCGTCCGGACCATTCACGGTCAAGAATTCCGACACCGGACGCAACAATCTCTTCGTCCAGAACAAAAACCTCAGTCTGAGTCTCAAGGAGGAGAACGGCAAGGGAATCTGGACGGTGCCGTTCAAGACCCCTGTCTGCGGTTCGGTCGTGAACGTGGATATGTACGGCAACGGCAGGCTCCAGTTCCTTTTCGCATCCGGTTCAAGCATCTACATCATCGACCGCAAAGGCCGTTATGTCAGTCCCTACCCTGTGGACCTGGGCAGGGAGATATTGCTCGGACCTGCCGTATATGGCAAAAGCGGCAACTACGAACTCATCATCCTGCACAATGACAATTCCATCGTGAAGTACGGACTTGACGGGAAGGTCGCTTCAGCCTGGCAGGAGATTTCCCCAGACGAGACCATCATATCCCTCCCTGAAAGGATTGTTGCCGGTTCCAAGGTCTGCTGGGCGGTAAGGACTGCCCGTCAGACCCTCATCTATCCGGAAAACGGCGGAAAACCTCTCTCCAATTTCAAGGGGAATGCGGTTTTCAGGTCAGATGCCGGCATCAAAGTCGAGGACGACGGCGTAATATCAGCCCAGTCCTATGACGGAAAGGTCCGGAAACTCAAAATTTGAAGGTATTTTCATTGGTCAGCTCATAAATTAACGGATTATGGAATACAAATCAGTAAACAAAATGTTTGAGCAGGCATTCCGCGACAACTGGGACTGTCTTGCACTCTCAAACTACAAGGGTACTACCATTTTCTACCGTGACCTCGCAGAGAGGATTGCCAAAATTCACATTCTCTTCGAGCAGTGCGGTCTGAAGCAGGGAGACAAAGTTGCCATCTGCGGCCGCAACCAGGTGAACTGGGCAGTGTCTTTCCTCGCCACGATGACCTATGGCGCAGTGCCGGTTCCGCTTCTGCACGAATTCAAGCCGGGCAATATCCACCATCTGGTAAACCATTCCGAGGCGAAGATTCTTTTTGTGGACCCTACGGTATGGGAAGGTCTTTCAGAGTCTGAGATGCCGGACCTCCAGGCGATTACCAGAATCGACACCTTCAGGCTCATCTATGCGGCAAACGAAAAGATTTCCTACGCCCGCGAACACCTGAACAGCCTTTTCGGGGAGAAATATCCGGAGTCTTTCGGACCTGAGTGCCTGAACTACTACGAGGATTCCTCTGACGAACTCGCGCTCATCAACTACACCTCCGGCACTTCCGGATTCTCCAAGGGCGTGATGATTCCTTACAGGACCATCCAGTCCAACATCGAATTTGCAAAGGTGGCTGCACCGTACCTCGACAATACCTGCAATGTGGTGGCAATGCTGCCGTCCGCACATATGTCCGGACTTATGTTCGAGGTGCTATATGAGATACTCTGTGGAGTGCACGTGCATTTCCTCACCAGGATTCCAAGTCCGAAAATCATTATGCAGGCCCTGGACGAAATCAAGCCGGACCTCGTGATTTCAGTGCCTCTGGTTATCGAGAAGATCTACAAGAACAAGGTGCGTCCTATCCTGGAAAAGAACGGAATCCGCCAGATGCTCCGCCTGCCTCTGCTGGACCAGGTCATACTGAACAAGGTCAAGGCAGAACTCGTAAACGCATTCGGAGGGCGTTTCCACGAAGTCATCATCGGTGGAGCGGCATTCAACAAAGATGTCGAGGATTTCTTCAAGAGAATCCATTTCCCGTTCACCGTGGGTTACGGTATGACAGAGTGCGGTCCGATCATCGCCTATGACGGATGGGAGAGCGTGAAACTCTACTCCTGTGGGAAAGTCGCCCCTAACCTCGAAATAAAGATTGATTCGGCAGACCCGGAGAATGTGCCTGGCGAAGTGATGGTGAGGGGAGACAATGTGTTCCTCGGCTACTACAAGAACGAAGATGCCACAAAGGCTGTCTTCACCCAGGACGGATGGTTCAAGACCGGAGATATGGGTGTGGTGGACAAGGACGGCTATCTCTTCCTCAAGGGTCGCTGCAAATGTATGATTCTCGGTCCGTCCGGGCAGAACATCTATCCTGAGGAAATCGAGACCGTGCTCAATTCCCTTGCGTATGTGGTTGATTCTCTCGTGATCGAGGACAATGGAGGACTTACAGCCCTCATCTATCCGGACTTCCAGCTTGCGGAGAAGGACGGCTTCTCGCCAGAACAACTCCAGAGCCGCATCGAGTCCCTGGTCAAGTCTGCAAATGACCTCCTGCCAAACTATGCGAAGGTCAAGACAGTGGAAATTATGCCGGAGGACTTCGAGAGGACACCGAAGAAGAGCATCAAACGTTACCTGTATCAGCGCAACTCAAAATAATGGAAAAATTCGACAGGGCATATCTTGAGATGGCTGCCGTGTGGGCGCGGAACTCCTATTGCAAGAGGCGTCAGGTGGGGGCTCTCATAGTCAAGGACCGTATGATAATCTCCGATGGCTACAACGGTACACCTTCCGGTTTTGAGAACGTGTGCGAAGACGAGAACGGGGTCACGAAGCCCTATGTCCTCCACGCCGAAGCCAATGCGATCACCAAGGTTGCCAAGTCGGGCAATTCTTCGGAGGGGGCGACGCTATATGTGACGGCGGCTCCCTGCGTGGAGTGCGCCAAACTCATCATTCAAGCCGGAATCAGGCGTGTGGTCTATACCGACGCCTACCGGCTGACTGACGGGGTGGACCTCCTACGCCGTGCAGGTATAGAAATCGAGCAGGTCGGCTGACTCTATAATCGTTTGCAGATATGAACAGGAATACTTATGCGGCTGTGTCTGCCGTGCTTGGGGCTGTCATAGGGGTTATGGCAACAATCATAGGTTACACTTTCCTGAATCGTGAGAAGTCTTTCGACGGCGACTACAACCGCTGGCGCAAGCTCAACCTCATACTCCAGCAAGTGCAGGAAAACTATGTGGAT
>JBJEJT010000135.1:0-3702 GCA_051878255.1 Candidatus Cryptobacteroides sp.
CCGCAACAAAAGAATGGTACCAGTATTTCCTCTTCAACAGAACCCGCAAAACCATCTCCGTGGAAGACCACGGCAACGGAGTGGGAACCTTCATCCTTGCCTGGGAAATCCAGAAGTGCACGAAAGAAGGCGAAACAGAACGCTATGAACTCTCTTTTCCGGGAAGCAAGGAAAAGAATATAGAGTGTATCATAATTTTCGAACCGGACGGCAAGGGCGGACGCCAAATCTCTTTCCAGGAAAGAGAACCCTATCCGACCCTTTTCAAAATAGGCACAAGGGAGCAGTTTATGGCAGCCTACAAGGTCATAGACGGAGTCGAATATGTAGATTTGGGCTTCGATGTCCTCTGGGCAACCAAAAACTTCGGTGCCAAGAACGTGCTCGACGACGGAAAAGTCTATGCCAATGCACGGCTGACAGAACACACGCAGCCCTATCCATCCACCCCGGAGGGCCTGAAGCTGGATTTTGACTGGGCCGGCAATCCCGAATACGACATAGTTGCCAGAACCTACGGAGGTCAAAGCCATATCGCGACAAGGCAAGACTGGAAATATCTTGGCGACCATACCAGAAAGCAAACCTACGATGAGGGTTTCACCTACCTTGGAGTGAAATACCCGAAGGGGACATACCGTATAATTTCACAGAAGAACGGACATTCCATATTTATTCTGCCCAATAAAAAGTGTTTCACTGCCGATCGTGGTTATTGGCAATTTCCCGATTTTCTGACCGGACATCCCAAGCATGGTGCGGTCGAATATAGCGGTGGAGTATTCTGGGCGTTATTGGATTATAGCGCAACTTACTATCTCCGTCCGGTCTATGGCCCGCTGAATACCGCCGGGAAGTCCGGCTCCAAATCCACTTCAGGCCAATCCTCCTCAAACCAGTCCGGAAAATCCACCTCAAAAGAGTCAAGCCCCGCCACCCCGGACCGGCAGAAAGTCGAAAATGCAAAAAAGGTAGTCAAGACAATAGGCAAATTGCTCGACAAGAGATGATATTCCGCAAAAATGCTTAATTTTGCCGGTCCGTGCGGAAGTCGCGGGCGCAGGAGGGGCAGGTCAAACCCCTCTCCTCCCGAGGAACAAATTAAACATTGGAACTATGCTTGACATCTTGTCAGTAACCTGGAATGTTGATCCGGAAATATTTCACATCGGCGGACTGTCGATAAGGTATTACTCTATACTTTTCGTGTCCGGGTTCATACTCGGATGGTATATTTTCGCCCATTTCTTCAAGAATGAGGGAATACAGCAGAGCCCGCTTATAGACTATCTGCTCTATACCCTGCTCATCGGTACCATAGTGGGCTCGCGTCTCGGGCACTGCATCTTCTATCAGCCGGAATACTATTTCGGGTCCTGGCAGGGTTTTCTGGAAATCTTTATGCCGTGGAAAGGCGGTCTTGCCAGCCACGGAGGCACCATCGCCCTGTTTATCGCTATGATATGGTTCGCACACAAGTTCGGGCCGAAATATGGTTTCGACTTCGTGTGGATTATGGACCATCTTGCCATTGCCGTGTGTTTTGCCGCAACTTTCATACGTCTGGGCAACCTATTCAATTCCGAAATTTTCGGGTGTGCCACAGATATGCCTTGGGGATTCAGATTCCCGCGTTCCTATGAATGGCAGCAGATGTATGGCCCTACGGCTGAAAATCCTCTTGGGCAGGCTTGCCATCCTACCCAGCTTTATGAGGCTTTGTGCTATCTGGTGCTGGGGCTTGTGCTTATGCTCATCTATGAGAAGTGGCTGGACAAGGTGCATCGGGGCTTTTTCATCGGGTGGTTTTTCATCGGGTGTTTCGGCTCCCGTTTCCTGATTGAGTTCATCAAGAATCCACAGGTGGATTTTGAGGTGGGAATGGCACTTGATATGGGACAGATTCTCAGCATCCCGTTCATTCTTATCGGCATTGCATTCCTCGTATATGCCGCCGTCAGAAAACAGCCTGCACGTGCTGTCCATTCCAATCGTGCCCCATCGTCATCCCCGGCGAAAGGCAAACGGAAGTAATTCTTTCCTGGCGAAGACCCCGTCATCCCGTCATCCCCGGTCCCGACCGGGGCTCTGAAACCGTATCATTGTGAAATAACAATCTTAGAGGGCTGTCGCAAGGCGACTGGGGCAAAATAGACGTATCGTTGTGCAATAACAATCTTTGGCGCGCCCTGAGGGCTGTCGCAAAGCGACTGGGGCAAAATGACCATATCGTTGTGCAATAACAATCTTTGGCATTGTTATTGCACAACGGGGTACCCCTTCTGTGATTGGTAGTAGTGTGTCAGCAGATTTTGTAAGGGACGTATCATTCTTGAGTCTCGTTTTCTGCGAAAAGCGTCTGACCCCTATTGGACAACAAACGAAGTTAAATATATTAGAAGTAAAAGATGTACAAAATGAAGAATGTAATTGTTCGCGGTCTCGTGGCAGTTTCTTTTCTCTGTCTTCCTTTGCTCGCCGGCGCACAGTATCGCGACGAAGCGAGGCCAGACACGGCAGCAGGAACGTCAGGAGCCTCAGTTCAACAAATTCTCGAAGCAGCGGATTCCTCCGATGTGCCGGTGGTCATCACCCTCGACCAGGCACTTCAGATTGCCCTCAGCGAGAACATCGCCGTGAAAGTGGCAGACAAGGAGATTGAAAGGACGAAATATTCCAAGAGAGGCACCTATGCTGCTTTGTTCCCTCAGATTGACGGTTCAGGTTCATATCAGAGAACCATCAAGCGTCAGGTCGTATATTTCGACGGAAGTCCTATGGCGGGACTTGGCAGTTCAAGTTCAGAGTCAGGTTCGGAAAGTTCAGGTTCCTCATCCTCGACCAAGGGCGGTGGAATCGAGATGGGTCGTCTCAATACTATGAGTTTCGGCGTTTCAGCATCTATGCCTATCATCAACGCCCAACTTTGGGAAAGCGTGAAAATCACCGGAATGGATGTGGAGCTTGCAGTGGAAAAGGCACGGTCCTCAAGGTTGGATATGGTAAGCCAGGTCAAGAATGCCTACTACGCCGTCCTCTTCGCCAAGGAAGCTTTCGAAGTATATAAGGAAGTCTATGAGAACGCTCTCACCAACTACTATGAGACCGAGAAGAAATACAATGTCCAGAAAGCCACGGAACTCGATATGGCGCGTGCAAAGACCAATGTAGCCAATGCCATACCGAATGTCTATAATGCAGAAAGTTCCGTAATGCTGTCATTGTGGCAGTTGAAAGCCGTGATGGGCGTGGACCTCGGGATGAATCTGGACGTGGCTGGGGCGATAAATGACTATGCGGCGATGCTGGAATATGACACGGCGCAGCACAACGAGATTTCGCTTGAGTCAAACTCCACGATGAAGCAGCTTGCAATACAGGCAGAGGAACTTGCACGGAGCATCAGGCTCAAGCAATATGCCTACATTCCGACCCTTTCCCTCGCATTCAACTATAGCGGGAACACGATGTTCAACGACGTGCCTTCCAGCCAATGGAACTGGACACCGTATTCAACGGTGGGATTGAGCCTTCAGATTCCGATTTTCTCGGGTCTCAAGAGGATGAACGACGTGAAACAGGCACGCAACCAGTACCAGCAGATGCAGTACAACATCACTGACGCCGAGCGCAACCTCAAAATTGCCATCCGCCAGTCCCTCAACACTATGGACACCAATGTGAAGAGTTACAGCGCAGCAG
>JBJEJT010000136.1:0-3702 GCA_051878255.1 Candidatus Cryptobacteroides sp.
CGAAGTTTTCCATATTGCAGACGGTGATGCAGTTGTCGTAGCGGTCGCGCACCACCTCGTATTCTATCTCTTTCCAGCCTTTCAGGGATTTTTCTATCAGCACTTGCGGGGAAAAGTTGAAAGCCTTTGCCACCGTGGCTTCAAGTTGAGCCTCGTCTTCGCAGAACCCGGAGCCAAGTCCTCCGAGTGCGTACGCCGCCCTCACGATGACAGGGAAACCCACCGTCCGCGCAGCCTCCATCGCCTCCGCAGGAGTGGATGCAGCGTGGGATTTGATCGTCTTCACTCCTATTTCGTCCAGTTTCTGCACGAAAAGTTCCCTGTCTTCGGTTTCTATGATTGCCTGGACCGGAGTTCCGAGCACCTGCACCCCGTATCTCTCCAGGACACCGCTGCGGTGCAGTTCCACTCCGCAGTTGAGGGCAGTCTGTCCGCCGAATGCGAGCAGAAGTCCGTCGGGACGTTCCTTTTCAATGACCTTTTCCGTGAACTCGGCAGTTACCGGCAGGAAATAGACCTTGTCAGCCACGCCGTCGGACGTCTGCACCGTAGCGATGTTGGGGTTGAGCAGCACCGTCTCCACACCCTCTTCCCTCAGGGCTTTCAGCGCCTGTGCCCCGCTGTAGTCAAATTCTCCGGCTTCACCTATTTTCAGTGCGCCCGAACCGAGCACCAATACTTTCTTCATCACCATAAATTACAAGAGTTCAATGAATCTGTCGAACAAAAATTCCGTGTCGAGGGGTCCGCTGGACGCTTCCGGATGAAACTGGACGCTGAAGAAGTTTTTGCTGCGGTGGCGGATGCCCTCGTTGGTGCCGTCGTTGAGGTTGGTGAAATGGGGTTCCCAGTCTTTGTCGAGGGTCTGGGTATCGACGGCAAAACCGTGGTTCTGGGAAGTGATGTAGCATTTGTCGCTTCCGCAGAGCCGTACCGGCTGATTGTGTCCCCGGTGTCCGTATTTGAGTTTATATGTCTTCGCACCTGCGGCAAGGCTCATCAGCTGGTTGCCCATACATATCCCGAAAATTGGCTTGTCGCCATTGTATGCCTGACGGATATGCTCCACGGTTTCGATGCACAGGCTCGGGTTCCCGGGACCGTTGGAAATCATCAGCCCGTCCCATTCCATAGTGTTGAAATCATAGTTCCACGGCACACGGACCACTTTCACTCCCCTTGAGGCGAGGCAGTGCAGGATTCTGTGCTTCACTCCGCAGTCCACAAGCACCACCGTCTTGTCGCCCTTGCCATAGACACGGGGTTCGGTGCAGCTTGCCATCGCGACCTGGTTTTCCGTGTCCGGGTCGTACCATCCGGGTTCCTCCGTCCCCTCCGGGACTATCTTCCCGAGCATAGCGCCGGATTCCCTGATAAGTTGTGTGAGCGCCCTCGTGTCCACCCCGCATATTCCCGGCACTTTTTCCTCCCTGAGCCATTCTTCAAGGCTCTTCTGGGCATCGTAGTGGCTGTAGGTCTGGCTGTAGTCGGAGATTACCAGACCCCTTGCCTGCATGCGCCCTGACTCGAAAGTGGTGCGGATGCCGTATTCGTCCCATTCCTCTTTCGGTACGCCGTAATTGCCGACCATTGGGTAGGTTACGCAGAGTATCTGACCGGAATAGGACGGGTCGGTAAGGCTCTCGGGATAGCCCACCATCGCTGTGGAAAAGACTATTTCGCCGGCGGATGCCCCGTCGTAGCCGAAACTGTAGCCATCGAAACAACTGCCGTTCTGCAGGAGCAGTCTCGCTTTTTTTCTTTCCGTCATATCAGTTTGTTTTTTTCATTGCCCCAGGCTGAGGCTTCGTCCATCAATGCTTTTATCCTGTCGTTGCCGAGGTTGCCTATGCTGCCGAGGTGGGTGTGGTGCAGGTCTTCGACCGTGAGGGATTCCCGGTCAGGCAGGGAATGACGACCACACGCCTTGCCCGGTTCTTCTCCACACGCCTTGTCCGCTTCCGGTCGGGCATACGTGCCCCCGTAGCTGAACCGCCCCTCATTGACTTCAATCCCCACTTCCCTGTAAGCATCCCTGAAAGGCACGCCTGAGAGCGTCCTCCTGTTCACTTCTTCCACGGTGAACATATATTTATAAATCGGATTGTCAAGAATCCGGGTGTTGATTTCAATATGCCTGAGCATATAAGCCGTCATCTCCAGACACTGGTGTGTATGCTCCAGCGCAGGGAAAATCACCTCCTTGAGCAGCTGCCAGTCCCTGTGGTACCCGTGAATGGTGTTGCTGCACATCATAGCCACGGTATTCTGAGCCGAAAGTATCATATTGCAGCGTCCACGTATGATTTCCCATACGTCCGGATTTTTCTTGTGAGGCATAATGCTGGACCCCGTAGTGAGTTCGTCAGGGAACTTGATGAACCCGAAATTAGGACACATATAGAGTATGCAGTCGGAGGCGAACTTATTGAGAGTCAATGCTATGCCTCCTATGGCAGAAGCAATGGACCTTTCTCCCGCACACCTCCCCAACTGTGCCGCTACGCTGTTCACGACAGGGGAGTCGAAGCCGAGCAGTTCCGTGGTCATCTCCCGGTCCAAAGGGAAGGAATTGCCATAGCCCGCAGCTGAACCCAGCGGATTGCGGTTGGTGATCTTCCAGCATCCCCCACATTCGTACATATTGTCCACGAGAGCCTCGGCATAAGCCCCGAACCACATCCCGAAAGAGGACGGCATCGCGACCTGGGTGTGGGTGTAGCCCGGAAGCAGCACCTGACTGTATTTCCGGCTCAGGCTCTGGAGCAGACCGAAGAGTTCGAGCACTTCCTCGCGCAACTTCAGCAGTTCGTTCCTGAAAAAGAGCCTCAGGTCCACAAGCACCTGGTCGTTCCGGGAGCGTCCGGAGTGAATCTTCTTTCCTACCTCTCCAAGTCTCTGAGTGAGAATTAGTTCCACCTGTGAGTGAATGTCCTCCACATCTTCCCCGAGGGTAAACTGTCCGGCTCGGATTTCCTCTTCCAACGCCTTGAGCCCCGCTGTGAGGACTGCCGTTTCCTCCGGGGTGAGCAGCCCGGTCTTTCCAAGCATCTTCACGTGAGCCGCCGAGCCTGTAACATCGTAAAGGGCGAGTCTCAGGTCAAGTTCCCGGTCTTTGCCCACAGTGAAATCTTCCACTGTACGGGTGGCGCTTTTGCCTTTGTTCCAAAGAGTTGCCATATCAGAATAACTCAAGTTTCGCAAGTCTTAACTGTTTAGTCTGAAGTCCATTGGAAAGACTTGCGAATCTTTGCCAACGCACTTTTTTCCACGTCGCCCCTCCCTGGATCCCTCACCTCTGGGGAGGAATGTGTCGGGGCAGAACCCTCCCTAAGCGGTGTTTCGCATTTGCGAAACTGAAATCAAAATAGTTTGGCGAGTTCGCCTATGAGGTTGATGTAAGTATCTATGCCCTCCTGCACCTCCGCAGTCGTGATGAATTCGTCGCTCTTGTGGGAACGGCTGGATTCGCCCGGACCTATTTTGATGCAGTCTGAGTCTATGCGCATCCAGTCCGATGTGGTCGGGGACGAGAAAGTGCTGATTCCGAGTTCGTCTATGGCTTTGCGCAGTGGGGAACCGGTCTTCGTGGCACTGGAACGGTTGCCGAGGTTCCTTGCGGAGAGACGGCTCCTGCACAGAGCTTGCAGTTCGTCGAGGATTTCCTGACAACTGTAGAGTTCGGTGGGGCGTATGTCTATG
>JBJEJT010000137.1:0-3698 GCA_051878255.1 Candidatus Cryptobacteroides sp.
CGCACGGGACCGGTTATCTGCAGTCTTATCCAAGCCTGTCCACCAACGGCGGAATAGGGACGGCGGCGAGGTCAAGTTCCACAGCCGTCAATCTCACGGAGACCACCACCGCAAGCTATTCCTTCGACATCGACGGGAGCCATTCATTCAACTTTATGCTTGGGCAGGAGGCAGTGAATTATGTGAGCGAGGGCTTCAGCGTGTACACAAAGGGTCAGACAAATGACAAACTCACCAATGTCTCCACCGGTACGAGGGCTTCCAGTTGGGGTGATTCCAGTTCATCCTATTCCTTGCTGGCGTTCTTCCTCCGTGGCGAGTACAATTATAAGGAGACATATTATGCTGACTTTTCCGTGCGTACCGACGCTTCCTCACGCTTCGGGCAAAGAAACCGTTGGGGTGTGTTCTGGAGCGGCAGTTTTATGTGGAATGCAAAGAATCTTCCCGTACTCGCACAGACAGAATGGCTGACGAATGCCAGGTTCAAGATAAACACCGGCACTGCCGGCAACTCCACCATACCCTATTATTATCATCTTGCCCTTGTTTCCGGAGGACCTGTTTACGGCAGTTCCGAGGAGAATGGCCTCTATCCTTCTCAAAGCGGCAACGAGGACCTCGGTTGGGAAAAGTCCTGGCTGACGGACGTGGGTGTCAATGTCGGGTTCTGGAACAGGCTCAATCTGGAACTTACATTCTACAACAAGGCGACCAGCGATATGCTGATGCTCGTTCCCCAATCGTATTCGATTACCGGAGAGGACAGTTACTGGAAGAATATGGGTTCATTGGTGAACAGGGGTGTGGAGATAGGACTTGATGCCGCTATCCTGCGTACGAAGTCTTTCGTGCTGAACTTCAACGCCAATGTCACCTACAACAAGAACAAGATTACCTCACTGTATAACGGCGTCACGGAATTTGTCAATTCTACGACTGGTTTCAAATATATGGTGGGACATCCGGTCAGCGAGTATTTCTATAACCGCTATGCCGGGGTGAATCCCGCAGACGGTACCCAGATGTGGTATGACAAGGACGGAAATCTCACCAATGAAATGCTTGAGAGCGACAAGGTGATGACCGGCAAGAGCCACGACCCGGGCTGGTGGGGCGGCTTCGGACTCGATTTTGGCTGGAAGGGCCTGCAACTTTCCGCGCAGTTCAGTTGGATGGCGGACCGCTGGATAGTGAACAACGACCGCTATTTCGATGAGAACAGTGCCGTCGCCCAGGGGTATAACAAATCCCGCAGGTTGCTGTACGACAGGTGGAAAGAGCCTGGCGACATAACGGACATCCCCAAATATGGAGAGGTTCTCCAGTTTGATGACAGGCTGTTGGAGGATGCCTCCTTCCTCCGGCTGAAGAATCTGACCCTTGCATACAGTCTGCCCGGCGAGATTATCAGGAAATCAGGCTTCTTCACAGGTTTCCGCGTATATTTGCAGGCACAGAACCTGTGGACGGTGACAAAGTTCAGCGGTTTCGACCCTGAGGTTTCCTCCAATATGTATCAGGCGACCTATCCTTCTACGAGACAATATACAATCGGTTTGGAATTCAGTTTTTAAGGAGAGTGTATGAAGAAGATTTTTCAGAAATATATTGTTGCGTTGGCTGTAATCCTGTCCTCACAGTCTTGTCTTGACAAGTTCCCGATGGATTCCATTCCTATGGAGGACATCAATACGGCGGAGGACATCAACCAGTTGATGATAGGTGTGTACAGCGCTTTCAAGAGTTCGTCGCTGTATTCCGGTGCCCTGACTCTGCTGCCGGATATCCAGACAGACCTCGTATATGCCGTCAAGGAAAACAACAACACTTACGGCGATATATGGAGATGGAATGAAATCAAACCTACCAATCCGGAGATAGAATCCGTGTATGCCGGGCTTTATACTGTCATCAACCGTTGCAACTTCCTTTTGGACAATGTTGAAAAGGTGAGGAACAACACTACCGATGACGATGAACTCGACCGTATCGACCAGTATTGCGGTGAGGCTTGTTTCGCGCGTGCCCTGGCTTATTCGGAACTCATAAAATGCTTCTGTGTGGCATACGATTCCGAAGAACAGGCGGCATCCGTGCCCGGTGTGGTCATTACCAGCCATTATAACGGCAACGAAATCGTGAGACGCTCATCCTTGAAGGATTCCTATGATTTTGTACTGAAAGACCTGGATATGGCTGCGGAACTGCTGGACCTTGGAGATGATTTCGACCCTGCGGAAATGGGAGTGCTCTACAACACCGAGTATTTCAACGAGTATTCCTGCTATGCCCTGCGTGCCCGTATATCCTTGTATATGAGAGACTGGACGGAAGCCGTCAAATGGTCTTCAAAGGTGATAGACAGCGGGTATTACTTCCTGTCATCCTGTTCCGAGGACATTACCAGCGGTGTCAGCTACTACGATTATATGTGGCAATACGGCCATTCGACTGAGGCAATCTGGAAAATAGCCCAGACCCTCAATTCGTACGGCGGGGCTATCGGAAGTGTTTTTTTCAATTACGACAATTATTCGTACAAGCCGGATTATGTGCCTGCAACCTGGGTTATGAACCTGTACGCATCGGCGGATTTGCGTGCCTCGGCTTATTTCCGGACTGCCCAGACAGGATACAGCCACGGGCTGCAGTGGCCGGTGCTGTACAAGTATTACGGCAATCAGGAACTGTTCACTCCGTATAAAATCTATGGCGTGTGCATCCCGATGGCGCTCCGCCTGTCGGAACAGTATCTGATTCGTGCGGAGGCCTATGTCAATCTGGGAGACTATGCGAATGCCGGCAAGGACATAAGCAAGATACGCATCGCGAGATATTCGACCTATGGCGGTGCAACCTCTATGAACGCTGATAATGCGATGACCATAATCGAGGAGGAGAGAGTCAAGGAACTTTATATGGAAGGTTTCCGGCTCAATGACCTTAAGCGTTGGCATAAGGGGTTTGAACGCGACCCTGACCAGCAGAGTTCGGATTATTTTCAGGTCAGTTCACTTGAAGTGCGGGAAGACGACCCTCTTTTCGTGTGGCCCATCCCCCAGCACGAACTGGATTCGCCGGGTGTAGATATAGAACCTAATGAGAGCAACAAGTAAGATGAAATATAAACTGACAGCACTCCCTATTTCTTTGCTGATGGCTTTTCTATGCAGTTGCAGCTATCAGGACCCTGCCTTGGAGAGACCGTATCTGGCGTTCTCCGACACGGTGTATGTCTTCCCCGTCACCGCAGATGCTGCCCGTTTCGAGGTGCCTGTCGTGGCGATGAGCCCCGCACCCTATGAAAGGACTTTGGCGGTCGAGGTGGTGGAGCAGAAGAGCTCTGCCGTGGAAGGCTTGCATTACCGCGTGTTGGACAATACTTTACGCATACCTGCCGGAAGTAATGTGGCAAAGGTGGAAATCGATGGTTATTATGACAATCTCAAACCGGAAGACGAGTTTTCATTCACCCTCAGGTTGGTTTGTGACAAGGATTTGATTTCCCCTCTCGCCCGAACTGACACGAGGGTCGAACTCCGCAAATGCAAGCCGTATTCTCCCGAAGACTTCTCCGGTCCTTGTCTTATATCAAGGTCCACCTGGTTCGACAGCTATATGCCTGCCATAACCCAGAAACCGATTATGACCGAAGCGGGGGAGGACGGGACGGTGGTTCTCAGGAACTTCATATA
>JBJEJT010000138.1:0-3673 GCA_051878255.1 Candidatus Cryptobacteroides sp.
TTGCTTTGACCTGCCATATCGGATGTTTCGCCACAGATTTCTTTTTTCATCAGAACCTTTTGCCGAAAGAAAATTCGAGGGTGTCAGACCGGTCGAACTTGTGGGCACGCATCGCAAAACCGAAAAAGATGTCTCCGGCTTTCGGGATGTGGTAGCGTATGAGTGTACGTTGGTAGTTCCAGGTAGAGTCTTCGATTGCGAGTTTCTTGAACAGATAGACTCCGAGGCCTATGCCGATTTCCACATTCTTGTAGAAAAACGACTGCTGGATATAGGCACCCAGATAAATGGGGCAGGTTTGTGGACTTTCGGCAGGCTGACCGTCGTGGGCTGCCTGGATTGCTGCATATTCAGCCAGTCTTTTCCAGTTCTGGGTATAACTCAGGTCCAGTCCGATGCCGGTTGCGAAAAGCGGGTGGTAGCGGTAAGAGACCGTTCCTCCGAGATTGAGCCGGAGCCATTGCCTGGATGATGCCCATTCGTCGGCACCTCCTGTCTCCGGCAGTATGATTTCTTGATAGACAGTTCTTTCCACATCGCAACTATGCACTCCGGCACTGAAATACAGGTCATAAATCCATTTCCTGTATTCTGGTTCATCGGGTTTCGGACCTCGGCGCCCGAGTTCTCTCTCATCGAGGCTGTAGCGCAGATAAAGGCTGCCTGCCACCTCGTTCAGCCCGTGGTTGGGCACCTTGAACATCCCGTTGGAACGGTGGGTAAGCATTGCGTTGAGACCCAGTTCCCATTGAGGGGTAATGTGGAAGCCGGCTTCCAGTCCCATCCCCACCATTACCAGCACAGGAGTGCCCACAAAGGTGTTGAGCGGGTTTGTGACCGCATTCCAGGTCTTTGTGACATAGGATGCGCCCAATTCCAGATTGGGACCGAAAGAAAAATATCTGGTCTTGACGAAATCGAAATGTGCATAGCCATAGAGGGTGTAGGCGTCTCCAAGGGAAGAACCGGGACGGCATCGGATACTGCCCATATTGGAATAGGAGAATCCGAGACCATAGTGGGGGAGATTCCACGCCCACGCCCAGTAGTTATTGTCAGAGTTTTTTGTATTTACTCCGACTGTAACCCCTGCCGTGACGCAATCCTTGGTGTCTATGAGCCTGTCATATATGTTCAGACCGTTTAGCAAATGGCTTTCCCGCAGATATGCGTTCACATTCAGGTGTTCTTTGTCCATTGTCTGGGCTTGTGCAGCCAACGGAATCAGCACTGCAGCCAATGCAGCCGACAGTTTAAGTTTCGTGTCCATACTATCTTTATCAGTGGAATCCATATTCCTGTTGAGGGGTGCAAAGTTAGTCAATGTATTCGATTATACGATTTTTTTGCAACATTTTCCCTTTTTATCCGTCTTATATAAGACGCCCGTTCCATTCCGGAACAACGCCCACGTCATCTCCGGCTTGACCAGGGCTGCAAAGGCAATTATATTAACTGTGTAATTCTTTAAAATACAAAAAATGAAACCGACCTATCTCCTCCAGAAGCTTGCAATAGGCATAGTCCTGGCTACAAGTGCAATTTCCTGTGCAACAGCGACAGCCACAGGCATAATCAGAACCGGAGAGGTGGCAGTGGCAAACGACTACAACGCCCTGTCCGTAAATTCGTCCATCCAGGTGGTCTGGTCCGATACTGCAACCTCAGCCACGCTGAAAGCCGATGAAGCCATTTATGACAAAGTCCTTTTCGAGAGGAAGGAGGGCAAACTGAAAATCCACCTGAAGGGCGTCACTGTCATCAAAAACTGCGGACCGATAGACGTAGTCCTTCCAGCCTCTCCGTACATCAGGGACATAGAACTCTCAGGAGCATCCACATTCACATCCGAAACTCCATTGAATGTCCAGAAACTTGACATTGAAGTACACGGAGCCAGCGAATTTACAGCAAATGTCATTGCCTCGACGGAACTTGACATTGAATGTACGGGAGCATCCAGAGTCTATGCCGAAATCGCCACACCGGATCTTTCAGTGGACCTTTCCGGAGCATCCGAAGCCTGTCTGAACGGCACCGCCGGCAAAACCGAAATTGAACTCTCCGGTTCTTCGTCACTGCTTCCACTCAACGGGGACATCCTGACTACCGGAGACACTGAATGTGAACAGTCCGGAGCCACCTATGCGAAAATCAACTGCACAGGCAAACTGAAATGCGAGCTCTCCGGCGCATCCTCACTCCGTCACGGTCCTGCCGCCCGGATAGTCAGCTGCAACACCAGTGGAGCCTCATCGGTCTCCGAATAATCCCCGATCAATCGACTGAAAGAGTCGCGAGAACCAGGAAAATGAAGAAGATGAAACACCAGAATACCACGGTCACCACATCTTCCCTGTCTTCCTCCTTTCTCGCGGCTTTTTCCTGTTCATCACTCCGGCATCCTTCAGGCAAAGACTTGCCGAGCATATAGCCCTGTTTCTTCAGGTCTTTTGTGATGTTTCCAGCCAAAGAATTGGCTACCATAAAGTTGATAATCGGTCCTAACATAACGTTCCCATTTTTGATTCTGGGACAAAGTTATGCCGACCTTGTGCAAAACCACAGCACAAGCAGATTATTTTTCAAGAATTTTCTAAACCAATGTTGCAGGTCCGGTAAGATAAACGTCCACGAAAGTCGAGCCTGCCGGGATAAAATCTACTGCAAGTTCGTCTATGCGGGCGTGGATGTCCGTGTGGATGCTCTGTAAATTGAAGCCGTCCGTCCAAGCGGGGATTTTCCCGTCCGTTTTCTCAAGGCAGGCTGCAAGAGCCGATGCCGTGATTCCGGTACCGCAGGCAAGTGTCTCATCTTCAACCCCTTTCTCGAATGTCCGGACTTTGAGAGAACCGTCAGCAAGAGGCTGTACGAAATTTACATTGGCACCTATGGGGGCGAATTCATCGGACCATCTGTATCGCGGACCTTCGGTGGATATGTCCACGGTCTCGACATCTTCCACGAATTTCACGAAATGTCTGGTACCCGTGTCGAGGAACCACCCGTCAGTGCAGCGCCGGAACTCGGAGACATCCTTCATCTTGAGTTTTACGGTGCAGCCTGTCCCTTTGCGTCCGAGAATTTCCCCCGTGTGAGGACCGTCCGCAGCCAGGAACTCATAGACCTTTCCATTCGCCGGCACTATTCCCAGATAATCCGCAAATGCCACGATGCAGCGTCCGCCGTTGCCGCACATCATCCCGGAGGAACCGTCCGAATTGAAATATTCCATAACGAAGTCCCAGCCTGCCTCTTCAGCCATAGACAGAATCATCACCCCGTCAGCCCCTATGCGTCCGTCCGCAGCCTTGAAACCGCTGGTCCTGTCACATAAAGTCTGGATTGTCCCTGCCTTCCGGTATTCATCCATTCCTCCGCCTCGTCCGTCCAGTACGATGAAGTCGTTCCCTGCTCCTGAGAGTTTATATAATGTATCCATTTCCAATCTATTTTCAAATCCGCCCAAAGTTAGAAAACCTTATGCGAAAATCGAAATTTTGTCAAATCTCTGAATCGAAAAATGTATCATTTGGCGATATGATTCCCGAATGCCTGTATTGTTTTGTCGGGGAAGATTGAGTAACTTCGCAAAGATTTGAATATTGCTCAACTTTCGGGACACCAGCAAACTTCCGGGTCTAGATTTTTGCTAAATGGATAGTTCAAGGGT
>JBJEJT010000139.1:0-15494 GCA_051878255.1 Candidatus Cryptobacteroides sp.
ATGAGTGTCGCAGGCAACCGTCAGGGAGTCGAGACCGCATACTCCCTGGCCAATGACTACATCTTGCACAAATACAACGGCAGGCGCAAGGCACACGTGCTGCACAGGCTGGACAGGGACACCTCCGGAGTGCTGGTGTTCGCCAAGGATTATCAGGTCAAGAGGGCTATGACGGACCATTGGAACGAGAGTATCCTGGAAAGACGATACGTGGCTGTGCTCGACGGAGTTCCGGCTGAAGCCAAAGGGAGGGTCGAAAGCTGGCTCACGGAGAATGACAGGAATTTTATGGTCTATTCGTCATTGCAGGACAACGGAGGGGAATATGCCGCCACCAATTACGAGGTGCTCAAGTCCGACGGAGTGCATTCTCTGGTGGCGTTCAATCTTGAGACCGGGCGCAAGAACCAGATAAGGGTGCAGGCTGCCACCCATCTCGGCTGCCCTGTGGCAGGTGACCCGAAATACGGAAACGCGAAGTCCGCGAAGCGGCTCTGCCTGCACGCCAACGGCTTGAGTTTCATCCATCCGATTACCCGGAAAATCGTCAGAATCACTTCCAACACCCCGCGCTTCTTCAACTCCCTGGTCTGAAAACTGGCTCAGGCGAAATAACGTGCGGCAGGGGATGCGATATAGATTCCGCAGACAGAAGCCTGGGGATACATAGCTCCGTTCTCTGTCAGGGATATTCCTATGCCGGGCAGGTCCAGAAGCCTCTGTACGGTAAACATAAGCCTTATGTCCGGAAGCGACGGATAACCCACGGCAGGACGTATGCCCCGATAGCGGGCAGTGAACATCTGTCCTGGTGTCAGGTTCTCATCAGGAGAGTATGCCCATATCTGCCTGCGCACCCTGCAGTGGAGGTATTCCGATGCAGCCTCTGCCAGACGGTCGCCCAGTCCCTGCATCATAATGGACCGATAATCATCCCCCTGCTTTTTCAATTCCTCAAGGTCCGAGACGAATTCCGGGCATACGGCAAGTGCGAAGACCCCCACATAGTCGCCATCCGGGGCGAGGAAATCCGACAGCGCAAGGCAGCGTCCGTCTCCGCAGGGCTTGCCCTGACGCTTGGTCGGAAGCACCGTGCTGGTCTGTCCGTTGCAGCAGGGACAGGATGAGGGATGCTCGAAGACTATGCTGTCGCCATCCGGACGAGCCTTGTAGAAAGCCACCTGGGCACGGAAACGGTATCTGCCCCTGAATGTGTCCAGCATCTGCTCCGCATCCTTGCGAACAGCCTGTTCCTCGCTGCTCCCCGCTTTCACTTTCCAGAAGTTGCGGAAGCCAATCCAGTTGATGTAAGGGAAAATGTCTTCCACGGGGATGTCATCCAATGTCCTTATGCCGAGATACGGTGGACGGGGTTGCGGAGCCGTCTTGAGTCTTGGGGGCGTCCCCTCCCTGTCCTGTGCCCCCGTTTTGCCGGCATTTCCGGAGTCGCCTCCCCGCCCCTTGGCGTAGGCACGGCGTATGGCTTCCTGACTTTCCCTGAGTTCGGCAATCAGGGCATCCCTTTCGGAGGTCATCAGTTTCGACGCCAGCACCGGATTCTGTGCGGCATCCCTCACGTGGAACACCGGACCGTCGTAAAGCGGGGCGATCTTCACGGCAGTATGCACGTCGGAAGTGGTCGCGCCTCCCACGAAAAGCGGCTTGCTGATCCCGGCTTCCCGAAGTTTGGAAGCCACATTGCACATTTCCTCCAGGGAGGGGGTTATCAGTCCGCTGAGCCCTATGAAATCCACATTCTCAGCCTTTGCCACCTCCACTATCCTTTCCGCAGGAGTCATAACTCCCAGGTCCAGCACCTTGAAATTGTTGCAGGCAAGCACCACTGCCACGATGTTCTTGCCTATGTCGTGTACGTCCCCCTTCACGGTGGCAAGCAGATATGTGCCCACCGGAGGCACTGTCGAGTCGGCATTGCCTATGTAAGGCTTGAGTATGTCCACCGCAGCCTTCATAGTCCTCGCAGTCTTCACCACCTGGGGCAGGAACATCTGTCCTTTCGCGAACAGGTCCCCGACGGCAGTCATCCCCTCCATCAGCGGTCCCTGTATTATATCCTGGGCGGATGGATATGCTTTCAGAGCCTCGTCGAGATCTTCCTGCAGATATGTACCGTCCCCCTTGCGCAGAGCGAGCACCAGCCTGTCCTCCAAAGGCACCGCAGACCTGTCCTCAACCGGTTTCTCCGGAGTCTTCTCGACTTTCTGCATATCCCCGGCAAGTTCCACGAGGCGTTCTGAAGCATCCGGACGGCGGTTCAGTATCACGTCCTCTATCCTCTCCCTGATTTCCGGCGGAATATCCCCGTACTGGACCGAAGAGGACGGATTCACTATGGCCATATCCATTCCTGCCGCAATGGCGTGGAAAAGGAATACCGAGTGCATAGCCTCTCGCAGCCAGTTGTTGCCCCTGAAAGCGAATGAGAGGTTGCTCAGCCCTCCGCTGACTTTCGCCCCCGGAAGATTGTGTTTTATCCATTCGGTCGCCCTTATGAAATCCAGGGCGTAGGCATCGTGTTCGTGTATGCCGGTCGCGACAGCCAGCACGTTGGGGTCGAAGATAATGTCCTCGGGATTGAAGTCAAGCTTGCCGGTAAGAAGCCGGTATGCCCTTTCGCAGATTTCAATACGTCTTCCGTATGTGTCAGCCTGCCCCTGCTCGTCGAAAGCCATAACTATCAGGGCAGCCCCCAGGTCCCTGACCTTTGCCGCCCTGCGCAGGAAAGTCTCCTCCCCCTCCTTGAGCGACAGGGAATTTACTATGGACTTGCCCTGCAAGCATTTGAGAGCCGTTTCCAGCACCTCGAAACGGGATGAATCCACCATCACGGGCACCCTCGATATCTCCGGCTCCGAAGCCATAAGGTTCAGGAAGTGCTTCATTTCCGAGGCTGCGTCGAGCATAGCGTCATCCATATTCACATCCAGGACCATAGCCCCGTCACGCACCTGTGCGGCAGCAATTTCCAGAGCCTCGCCCCAGTTCTTCTCCTTAATCAGACGCAGGAACTTGCGGCTTCCTGCCACATTGCACCTCTCCCCCACGTTGATGAACATCCCCCTGTTCCAGAAAGGGTCTATGCCTGAAAGCCAGGGTGTGGCGGCAGTCGGAATCCTGTGGGGCTCAGCCCCGTCCACCACCCGGGCAATGGCAGCGATATGCTCCGGTGTCGTGCCGCAGCAGCCTCCGAGTATGTTCACAAGACGCTTTTCCACGAAGGGACGCACCGCCTGCGCCATAGTCTCCGGATCCTGGTCGTATTTCCCGAGGGCATCCGGCATCCCGGCATTGGGATGGGCACTGATGTAGAAAGGGGCAATGCCGGCGAGCGACTCCAGCATAGGCAGCATCTTCTCTGCCCCGAAAGAACAGTTCATACCTATGGAGAAAGGTCTGAATGGGATCATCGAAGCGAGGAAAGCCTCGATGGTCTGCCCGGAGAGTATGCGCCCGGAAAGGTCTGCCACCGATACGGAAACCATCACAGGCACTTCCCTGCCCATTTTCCTGCAGGATGCGGCGACTGCCGTGAGAGCAGCCTTTGCATTTATGGTGTCGAAGACGGTCTCGATGAGGAACAGGTCCACCCCACCCTCCAGCAAGGCTGTAGCCTGTTCCTCATAGACAGACTCCAGCAGGTCGAAATCCACGTCCCTATACGCCGGGTCCTCCACATCCGGAGAAATGGAGGCAGTCTTGCCCGTCGGTCCCATACTTCCTGCCACGAAACGGGGGCGGGACGGAGTGAGCGCGGTCATACGGTCGGCTTCCGCACGGGCGAGACGGGCTGCCGCAAGGTTCATCTCCCTTATCTGCGACTCCAGTCCGTACTCTCTCTGCGAAAGTCGCTGCGCGTTGAAACTGTCGGTTTCGATTATGTCGGCTCCTGCCTCGAGATAACTCCTGTGGATTGAAGAAATCAGTTCCGGACGGGTCAGGACCAGGTGGTCGTTGTTGCCGTCAGTGGTGGCAAGGGACTGGATGACGGTACCCATCGCACCGTCGAGCACAAGTATCCTGTCTTTTATGATTTCTCTGATGTCCATAGGATTGATTCCGGAGGGCTAATAGACCTGTCTGGCGATGGACTCGACACTTGCAGCCGCATTCATCGAATAGAAATGGATGCTCGGCACCCCGGCTGCCTTGAGTTCACGTGCCTGTGCGATTCCCCATTCCACTCCGAGAGCCTTTACCTGTTCATTCGACGAGCATTTCTCAAGTTCCGCAGAGAGTTCCTCCGGGAAGTCGATGTGGAAAGTCTTGGGCAGCAGGGCCATCTGCGTGAGCGATGTCAGAGGCTTGATTCCCGGCACCACCGGCACCGTGATCCCGGCTTTCCGGCAGCGGTCCACGAAATCGAAATAGCGGCGGTTGTCGAAAAACATCTGGGTCACGACATAACCTGCCCCGGCATCGATTTTCTCCTTGAGATGCAGCAAGTCTGACTCGGGGTTCATAGATTCCTCGTGCTTCTCCGGATAGCCTGCCACTCCGAATGAGAACGGGGTCGCCGGGGTTTGGAGAGCCTCTCCGGCAAGCAGATGGCCGTTGTTGTAGTCCACCACCTGGCGGCAGAGTTCGACAGCGTGGCTGTGCCCTCCCGGAGCCGGTATGAAACGGTTCTCCCCTTTCGCCCTGTCGCCCCTGAGCACAAGTATGTCATTGATACCCAGATAGGTCAAATCTATGAGTTCATTCTCAATCTCGGATGCGGAGAAGCCGCTGCAGATGATGTGGGGCACTGTTGCCACCCCGAACCTGCCCTTGAGTGCCGCCGCAATGGCGACTGTTCCCGGTCTCGCCCTTTCGCTCACACGGGTGAACACCCCTCCCGGCTGTTCCCTGTAAACCACGTCGCTGCGATGGGTCGTGATGTTCACATAGGCAGGGTCGAACTGCATAAGCCGCCGCACGTCGGCAAAGAGGGCGTCAATGCCCTTGCCCCGTACCGGCGGCAGGACCTCGAAAGAGAACGCGGTTCCCCTGCCGTGCTCAAGAAAATATGCTACTGAACTGTCCATAATATGTCCGGGGGCTACATTCTCTCAGGAAGTCGGATTCCGAGAATATCCATAGCCTTCACGAGAACACGGGCTATCATTGATATGAGGCTGAGCCTGAGCTGCAGCTTCGACTTGTCTTCCTCGCGCAGGATCGGGGTGTCGTGGTAGTACTGGTTGAAGTCCTTGGCGAGTTCGTAGGCGTAGTTTGCCACGAGTGCCGGGGAGTGTGCCAGCCCCGCTTCCGCGATTTTGGATGGGAAACTGTTCAGTATCTTTACCAGACGCACTTCCTTTGCATTGAGTTCCGTGCCCTGAAGTTCCCCACCCGGCTCCATACCCAGGGCTGCAGCCTTGCGGAGTATGGATTTGATGCGGGCGTGGGTATATTGGATGAAAGGACCTGTGTTGCCGTTGAAGTCGATGCTCTCCTTAGGGTCGAAAAGCATTGTTTTTTTCGGGTCCACCTTGATTATGAAATACTTGAGTGCGCCGAGCGAAAGCATCCTGAAGAGATCGTCCTGCTCCTGCTCCGACATCCCCTCGAGCTTGCCAAGTTCGAGGGAGGTCTCCCTTGCGGTGTTGTACATCTTCGCGATGAGGTCGTCGGCATCCACCACCGTACCCTCACGGGATTTCATCTTCCCCTCCGGAAGTTCCACCATACCGTAGGAAAGATGGTAAATGTCATCGGACCATTCGAAGCCGAGTTTGCCGAGTATGAGCTTGAGCACCTGGAAATGGTAGTTCTGCTCATTGCCCACCACATAGATGAGTTCGTCGAGACTGTATTCCTCAAATCTCCTTTCCGCCGTGCCGAGGTCCTGGGTCATATAGACCGAGGTGCCGTCCCCACGCAGCAGCAGTTTGCGGTCCAGACCGTCCGCAGTGAGGTCGCACCACACGGAACCGTCCTCCTGACGCTCGAATATGCCCATATCCAGACCTTTCTGTACCAGTGCCTTTCCGAGAAGATAGGTCTGGGACTCGTAGTAGATCCTGTCGAAAGAAATCCCGAGGTCGGAATAGGTCTTGTCGAAGCCCTCGTACACCCAGGAGTTCATTGTCTTCCAGAGTTCACGGACTTCCGGGTCCCCCTGCTCCCATTTCACGAGCATCTCCTGCGCCTCTTTCATAATCGGGGCGCTCTTCTCCGCTTCCTCCTTTGTCATACCTCCTGCGACAAGTTCCTCAACCTCAGCCTTGTAGAGGTCGTTGAACTTCACATAGCAGTCGCCCACCAGATGGTCCCCTTTCACCCCGAGGGATTCGGGAGTGGCACCATTGCAGGTCTTGAGCCAGGCAAGCATAGACTTGCAGATGTGTATTCCCCTGTCGTTCACGAGGTTGGCTTTGATCACACGATGACCGTTAGCCTCCAGGAGACGGGCAACGGACCATCCGAGAAGATTGTTGCGTATATGTCCCAGGTGCAGAGGCTTGTTGGTGTTGGGGGATGAGTATTCCACCATCACGGTGCGTCCCGTATCCGGGAGTTGTCCGAAATCCGGGGTCTGGATCATCTGTGCAAGCACGGAGTTCCAGTAGCCGTTGGAAAGCGAGAGGTTGAGGAAACCTTTCACACAGTTGAAAGCGCTGATTTCCTGTACGTTTGCCACTATCCACTCGCCTATCGCAGTACCCGTGGCTTCAGGTGACTGGCGGGAGGTCTTGACAAAAGGGAAGACTACAACAGTGTAGTCTCCCTCGAATTCTTTTCTGGTGAGCTGGACCTGGACACCTGCCGGGTCCGCTTCGACACCCCAGAGCGTATGTATTGCGTTTGCGGCTGCCTGAGCCACAATTTTGTCAGGTTGAATCATATTCATTTCTTTTGCTCCGGTTCAGTAAGCAGTACGGAATCAATCGATTCCTCCAAAGATTACTTATCCGAGGTATGATTTAAGCAGTTTGCTGCGGGAGTTGTTCTTGAGTTTGCGGATCGCCTTCTCCTTGATCTGGCGCACCCTCTCGCGCGTGAGCCCGAAACGCTCGCCGATTTCCTCGAGGGTCATCTCCTGGCATCCTATGCCGAAGAAAGACTTGATGATTTCCCTCTCGCGCGGAGCCAGGGTCGAAAGCGCCCTGTCGATTTCCTTGTTCAAGGATTCATTCACAAGACCCCTGTCAGCATTCGGGGAGTCCGGATTCACAAGCACGTCCAGCAGGCTGTTGTCCTCGCCCTCCACGAAAGGGGCGTCCACAGACACGTGGCGTCCTGAAACCCTCATAGTGTCAGCAATCTTGTCTCTCGGGACGTCGATCATCTCAGCCAACTCGTCATTGGACGGCTGGCGCTCGTTCTCCTGCTCGAATTTCTGGAGAGCCTTGTTGATTTTGTTCAGGGAGCCTACCTGGTTCAGAGGCAGACGGACAATGCGGGACTGCTCCGCAAGAGCCTGGAGTATGGACTGGCGTATCCACCACACTGCATAGGAGATGAATTTGAATCCCCTCGTCTCGTCGAATTTCTCAGCTGCCTTGATAAGCCCGAGATTTCCCTCATTGATGAGGTCCGGGAGGCTAAGTCCTTGGTTCTGATACTGTTTTGCCACTGACACGACAAAGCGCAAGTTAGCCTTTGTCAGTTTTTCCAAAGCCGCCTGGTCGCCTTTCCTGATTCTCTGTGCCAGCTCGACTTCTTCCTCTACGGTGATCAAGTCCTCCTTACCGATTTCCTGGAGATATTTGTCCAGGGAAGCCGACTCGCGGTTGGTGATGGACTTGGTAATTTTAAGTTGTCTCATTTATAGTATTGTTATCTGTTTTTCCATTTGAGGGACAGGCTATTTCAGCTCAACCTCGAACGACAGCACCTCCCCTCCGCGGACGACCTTGACCTCTGTCTTGTCCCCCGGGTGGAAGTTGTTTACAAGTTCCTGCACAGAAGAAGCACCTGTCACTTTCGAACCTCCGATTTCAACGAGCACGTCGCCGACCTTGAGTCCGGCTGCAGCGGCAGCGCTATCCTCAGCCATATCTGTAATATATACGCCATTTACGGAAGAAAGTTTCAATTCCTTGGCAATTTCATCATTGACCGGCAGCATCACGATTCCGAGCCGTGCCCTGTGGACCGTACCATAGTCCATCAAATCCTCCGCAATACGCTTCACTATATTGGACGGCACAGCGAAAGAATAACCAGCGTAAGAGCCTGTCTGTGAAATGATTGCAGTGTTCACACCCACAAGTTTCCCCTCCTTGTTCACGAGGGCGCCTCCACTGTTGCCCGGATTTACCGCAGCATCCGTCTGGATGAAAGATTCGATGCGGAATTCATTCGAGCCGTTAGGGTCTTTCGGCATAGACCTGCCCTTGGCGCTGACAATGCCGGCAGTGATGGTGGACCTCAGGTCGTATGGACTTCCTATTGCGAGCACCCATTCTCCCAGACGGAGCTTGTCGGAATCCTCGAAAGGGATTATCGGAAGCCCCTGCTCCTCGATCTTGATGAGGGCAACGTCAGTGGCAGGGTCGGTGCCGATGAGCTTCGCCGGATATGTGCGGTTGTTGTTGAGGGTGACCTCGATTGCATTCGCCCCGGCGATGACGTGGTTGTTGGTCACGATGTAGCCGTCCTCCCTGATGATCACTCCGGAACCGCTGCCCTGGACCTCACGGGAGAAAGGAATGCGCTCGTAACCGAAGAAGAAGCGGAAGAGGGGACCAGCATTGCTCACTACCTGCTGGGTGGCCCTGACTTTGACATAGACCACGGCATCCACGCAGGTCTCGGCTGCAAAAGTGAAGTCCGGCCAGTTGTCCGTCGAGAGATTGACTGTTCTGAACTGCATACCGCCCTCGACCGGAACTGCGTAGGACGGCTCCTTGGCTGTCAGTTTTACGACGGCATAAGCGGAAATGGCTCCGGCAAGAGCCGCCACGATGAAGTAAATGATTCCTTTTTTCATATAAAATCCTGTTTGTATCCAAAAACATAGTCCCGGCCGCAACGGAAGCCCTCTCCCCTGATTCAGTAATCATTTGAAAATCATCTGCTTCACCTTTTGAATATCTTCTCGGTCCATCTTCCTTTCCTCATCGGTCACCCGGCACCTCCAGGCTCCCTCTTCCCCAAAAAATCTGTCCTCGAGAATCTTATACAAATTGAAGCATCCGATATTTCACTTCCAACTCAAAAGATTATACGGGAAAAGTGCAAAAATGTTTCGCAAATACACCTGCAAATACGGCGATTCGGAACGTGTTGAAAACTTTTTCAAAGAATATGCCTTTTTATCGGATTTTTTGAATAAATTTGTAGGTTCAGGTCGAAAAATTCGGCAATTTGAAAAACACTATAACTTTTGAGATATGAATTTCAACGTATCAAGTTTTGAACTTCTGAAAGCCGTGACAGCCGTATCCAAGGCAATACCGGCAAAGACAGCACTCCCCATTCTCGAGGACTTCCTCTTTGAACTGGACGAAAACGGTCTGACCATCACTGCCTCAGACTCCGAACTGACGCTCAGGACCCGGATTGAGACGGGAGTCACCGTGGAACCCGGCAGAATGACGGTGCCTGCCCAACATATAACCGAACTTCTCAAGGCCCTCCCTGACCAGCCTATCGGAATCAGGACAATCAGCGACAGTGCATTCGAGTGCAAATGGAGCAGCGGCGAGTCCATCCTCCCGTTCAGACCTGCGGACGACTATCCTGAGATAACGGGGCTCGGAGAAGACACGGTTGGGATGACGATGCCTGCCTCCGTGCTTGTGGAAGGCATCTCCAGCACCATCTATGCTACGGCGGACGATGAGATAAGGCCGGCGATGAACGGTATCTTCTTCGACATTGACACCGAGTCCACCACCCTCGTGGCATCCGATGCGCACAAGCTCATCTGCTACACCGCGAAAGACGTGAAATCGGAGCAGAAGACTTCTTTCATCCTGCACAAGAAGCCGGCAAACATACTCAAGAACCTCATCGCAAAGGACGAGGGAGATGTGGAAATCGTTTTCGACACGAGGAACGCCCGCTTCCGCTTCGGACAGACCGAGGTCATCTGCCGCCTGATCGTGGGCAAGTATCCGAAATACCGTGACGTGATTCCGCAGAACAATTCCAACGTGCTCACAATCGACAGGACCCAGTTCCTCAACACGGTGAAGCGCGTGTCCGTATGTGCCAACAGGGCATCCAACCACGTGAAGCTCGAAATGGCAGACGGTCTCCTCAGGGTTTCCGCACAGGACCTCGGATTCTCGCTTTCAGCCCAGGAGGAAATCCACTGCAACTATGAGGGACAGCCTCTCACGATAGGATTCAAATCCACTTTCCTCTCCGAGATACTTGCCAACTTCGGTTGCGAGGAGATTGTGATGAAATTCCTCGACGACAAACGAGCCGCCCTCATTATGCCTGGCGAGAACGATGCCGAGAGGGAGAAACTCTGCGGTATCATAATGCCGATTATGATTGCATAACTATGAAGATGAATATTGACAAGCCGGTGGTCTTTTTCGATATAGAGAGCACCGGTCTGAACATACCGTCGGACTCCATAATCGAATTGAGTTTCGTGAAAGTGTTCCCGGACGGGGAAAGGCGCATCAAGACCTGGAGGGTTTGTCCCTGGGACTACCTGAACAACAGGCAGAGGCCCATCGACCCGGGGGCTATGGCTGTACACGGGATCACGGACGGGGAACTGACCGACAAGCCGAAGTTCTGGGAAATAGTGGAAGAGGTGGCGGAATGGCTGGACGGGGCAGAACTCGGAGGCTACAACTCGCAGAAGTTCGACCTGCCTATGCTGGCTGAGGAGATTGAAAGGACCCGGGAATACAAGGGCAAGAAAATCGACGTGGACCTCCACTCGAAGAAGATGATTGACGCCCAACTGATTTACTTCGCATACGAGCCACGCAACCTCAAGGCTGCCCACAGGTTCTACTGCGGATGCGATTTCGACAACGCCCACGCTGCGGAAGCTGACGTGCTCGCGACCGTGGATGTGGTGGAGGCACAGTTGGAGAAGTATGCGGAAGTGGACCCGGAGAAAGGTTTCCCGGCATTGAAGAATTCCCTGGACGCCCTGTCGTCCTTTGTCAAGACCCGCTATGTGGATTTTGCCGGCAGGCTCATACTCAACGACAAAGGCGAGGTGGAAATCAATTTCGGAAAGCACAAGGGCAAGACGGCACGGTATGTCTATGAGACGGAACCGTCCTATTTCAGCTGGGTGGAAAGGGGCGACTTTATGCTTGACACCAAACGGCAGTTCGCCCTGCTGAAAGAGAAGTTCGATGCGCAGAAGCGGGAGGCGATGAAGAAACCTCTGGACGAGGCTCAGACGGTCCAGGCTGCAGCGATGCTCAGTCAGAAATTCAACGGTAAATTGTTTTGATTCTGTGAAACTTGGGGCAGTCATCCTATGAACATAGTAGTTAGAAGCAGGGAGAAATACTGCATCTGCCGTCCGGACACGAGTTGGGAAAGGGAAAACAGGGACATTTACGTACAGGATGCCGTGTCGGGCTATGACTATGCACCGGTGCTGTTCGTGCGGATATGCAAGGCAGGGAAATGTGTCGCGGAAAAATTCGCTCCGCGATATTTCGACGGCTTCAATTTCGGAGTGCTGCTTTCAGGCAGGCTGGAGACGGGAGGGGGCTGTGCGGACGGTTCTGTGATGTCCGACTGTCTGGACCACAGTTCAATCCTGCCTTTCCCGCTTTTCAATCCGATAGTGCTGGAAAACGAGGACTGCAGATTCGTGTTCCGGTGCAATGGAAAGGATACATATATATATGGCGGTGCTGCCCGGAAAATGGTTGAGACTGCCATATCGGAAGTGTCCGCCGTCGTTTCCCTGAGAATCGGGGATATAGTGGCAGTCGAACTCCAGTCCCCGGCACCTTTATGCCAACGCGGCGAAGAAACTGTTTCCATACGGGGCGAGTTTCTCGGGAACGAAACTTTCGACACCAGGATTATTTTTTGAGGATTACTTAATTTGGAGAAAACGCAGAAAATTCATATCTTTGCCGCCCCAAAGAAAAAGTCGGAGGACTTTTGGTGCAATGGGGTTCTGCCCTCAGAAGGGTCTGAACTGAGTAACACATTTTAACAAACAGCAATGAAACACATCGAATTGAAGGGCCAGCTCCGTGAAGCTACGGGCAAGCAGGCAATCAAGGCAATCCGCAGAGAGGGTCTCGTTCCCTGCAACCTCTACGGTCTCGGAATGGAGAACATCCTCTTCACAGTGAGCGCAAAGGCTCTCAAACCTATTACAAACACCCCTAACTCCTACATCATCGACCTCGAACTCAGCAACGGTCAGAAAATCAATGCCGTTCTTCACGAGCTCCAGTGGCATCCAGTAACTGACGAGTGTCTCCACGTGGACTTCCTCGCAGTATGCGACACCAAGCCGGTGATTATCGACGTTCCTGTAGTCGTTACCGGACACGCAGAAGGTGTAAAGGCTGGTGGTAAACTTCTCGTTTCCAGCAGAAAGCTCAAAATCAGCGCAATGCTCAACGAACTTCCTGACACATTGGAGGTGGATTGCTCATCACTCCAGATAGGCAAGCAGATCGTTGCCGGAGACCTCCACTATGAGGGCGTGAACATCGTTTCTCCGAAAGCTACGATCATCTGCTCGGTACGTCCTACCCGTGCATCGGCACAGGCTGCCCAGAATGCTTAATCAGGAAACTGAAAGATGAACTTCCTTGCAGTCGGGTTGGGGAACATCGGTTCCGAATATGCAAATACCCGGCACAATATGGGATTTATGGTGTTGGATGCCTGGGCTCAGGCATCCAATGTTCTTTTCAGCACCCAGCGCTACGGGGACATAGCCGAGACAAGTTTCAAAGGCCATAGGATTACCCTTCTAAAGCCATCAACCTATATGAACCTCAGCGGAAAGGCTGTAAGATACTGGATGCAGGAAAAGAAGATTCCACTCGAGAACCTCCTTGTGATTTCAGACGACCTGAACCTGCCTTTCGGAAGCATCAGGATGCGCAAGAACGGCAGCGACGGAGGGCATAACGGGCTGAAGAACATCAACGAGCTGCTCGGCACGCAGGAATACGCCCGGATCCGGCTCGGAATAGGCAATGACTTCAGCCGGGGACATCAGATAGATTTCGTGCTTGGCAGGCTCAGTCCGGAAGAAATGGAAATGATGCCTCAGATAAGTGAGAGGGTGGTCGAGGGGGTGAAAGCATTCGTCACAATCGGAATCGACAGGGCTATGTCTGCCACCAACTGCCGGATAATGCCTCCGGCTAACCGTGACGGTAACGGCAAGGCAGACGCCTGATTATGGCAAGCAGGACTCTCCTGCACAGATAGGACCTGGGCCAGAGCGCAGACCTGAGTTTCCAGGAAAATGAATCGCAACTCCATTCCTCCGAGGATGGAGTTATTCTTTTCAGCATCACGGCATAGACGTTTTCGGGTTCAGCCCATTCCACACCACTGCAATTCCCGTCCCCGCGGAACTTGTAGAATTTCTTCCCTCCCTTGTCCAACACCCCCACGCAACGGTGCAGGATATACCGTCCCCTGAATTTGAACAGGGCTACCTGTCCTTTCTTCAAATCTTCCGTTTCCGGATTGAAACGGCGCAGCAGCACTTTGTCCTTTTCATTGGCAAGGAAAGGAATCATACTGTACCCCTTGACATTGATGAGAACCTGACCTGAAACCAGCAACTCATCCAAAAGGTTTTCAAAAAATATGTCATTGGAAATTACCACGCTCTTCATAATCCGTCAGACCAGAAATTACGATTTGCGAATTTCCAAAAAAATGAGTAAATATGCAAGATTTTTTATTGTAACTCAAGTTTCGCAAATGCGAAACACCGCTTAAGGAGGGCCTTCGGCCCGACAAAGTCCCTCCCCTGAGGGGAGGGATTTAGGGTGGGGGTAACGTGGATAATAAAAGAAAGTGCGTTGGAAAAGGTTCGCAAGTCTTTCCAATAAACTTTAAATCAAATAATTAAGACTTGCGAAACTTGAGTATTGTAACTAATATGAGGACGAAATTAATCAGCCTTGCCGCGGTACTTCTTTCGCTGAGTTGCCTTTGCACGCCGGAGAGTGTATCGGCAAGGTCCGTAAACAGGGGCAGGGTCGTTTTCCACCAGCCGGACGGCAGCGCCTTTTTCGGAAGCGTAATGGGCGACGACTTTTTCAGAATCAAGATGACCTCTTCGGGAGAGTGCATAATCAGGGACGATGACGGCTGGTGGTGTTATGCGGCTTTCGACTCTTCAGGCAGGCGCTACAGTTCAGGAGTAAGGGTTGGGACCAACGATGCGGCAGCCAGAAGTGCCAGCAGGGACATTCCTTATCCGATGCTTATGCAGAAGGCATCCGAGCGCAGGAGGATTTTTGACGGGGAACTTCAGACAAGGAGGGAGTCCTTCAATGCACAACGTGCTCTCACGAAAGCCGGAGGGACACCTACGGTCAGACACGGCATCATTATCCTCACCGAATTTTCGGACGTGTCATTCAAGTACAGCAAGTCAGACATTGAAGCTATGATATGCAGCGCCGGTTATACCAACACATCCGGTGCCCCTGGGTCAGCCAAAGACTATTTCGAGGCACAGTTCGGCGACGGCTATGAATTTCAGTTTGAGGTCAGCGACATCGTCAAACTCACCAAGAAAAGGGCATATTATGGTTCGAATGACAGCGATGGCTATGACAAGTACGCTGAAGAAATGGTCAGGGATGCCTGCATCCTCGCCGACGCGGCAGGGGTGGACTTTTCCAAATATGACGACGACGGGGACGGAATCGTCGATACGGTATTCGTAATCTACGCAGGCGAGGATGAGGCTGAGACGGAAATCGAAGAATACATCTGGGCACACCAGTACTATCTTCTCAGTCAGTACAGCATTACCCTGGATGGGAAGAAAATATACAGCTACGCCTGTGCATCCGAGTTGGGAGTCGAATACGACAGCAAGTGGAACATAACGGGGACATATCTGGCTGGCATAGGTACTTTCTGTCACGAATACAGCCACACATTCGGTCTTAAGGACCTCTACGACACTGACTATCAGGAAAGTGGGGGAACTGCCGAAGCAATGTGGCTCTCAACGGGCCTTATGGACGGGGGGAATATGAACAACAAAGGGAACAATCCTCCCAACTGGAACGCCGTGGACAGGATGCAGCTCAACATAGGCAACTGTATGGAACTGACTCCCGGCAGGCACAACCTCAAACCCATAAGCGAAAACGGGGACTACTACAAACTCGAAAGCGGCACCGACGGGGAGTTCTTCCTTATAGAATGTCGGAGTAACCAGAACGTCTGGGACAAATACATCGGAGGCAGCGGACTGCTTGTATATCATATAGACCAGACAAAAGCTTCGGTGTGGAGCAAGAACAGCAATGAGGTCAATGTGAATCCGTCTCACCAGTACGCCGATTTGGTTGAGCCGACCAAAGGGATGAGGAACAGTT
>JBJEJT010000140.1:0-3667 GCA_051878255.1 Candidatus Cryptobacteroides sp.
AGATTGTTGCCTGCAAGCCAGACCTTGTTCTGCCCCGTGCGCCCGAACTTGGACCTTTCGAGGACCTTGAGCCCTCCGGAGAGTTCCTCATCCGAGATTTCATCCCTGAGCATAAGCAGCACCGCAGTCATCTTTTTGGGCACCCCGATGTCGTTGTGCCACCAGTTCGGACAGACGGGCATATTGCGGAACCACCAGCCCATAGCCAGGTGCAGAAGCCGGGACAAATCTGCGGAGTCTTTCCACTTCGGGCTGCCTGCCTTATACAATTTGGCAAGGGAGTACATCCTTGTGACGTGGAGGGTTGCGGGCCAGCGTCCGCGGTCCCGGGCAGAGTAGTCTATGTCTTTCCAGCAGCCTTGCTGCCAGTCAAAAGAGGCAAGGAGGCTCTGCACCTCGTCATCTGGGAGATGGACTGCCATATAGAGCTGGAGCAGGAGCACGTCGTTGGCCCTGCCGTGGTCGGAATAACGGATGAAATTGCGCAGGGATGCCTCGTCGGGAGCAAAATTCTGGGCGGAGGCCTCCACGAAACGCTCACGTACCTTCTGCAGATCATCCGTACCGGCGCTGAGTCTGACGGGAATAAACACCGCAGCCGCAACGGTAAGCATTGCGGCTACGGAGAACAATCTGATTCTATTGAAATTCATAACCAGTATGGGTTTGGACTGCTAATTTAGCTATTCTTTCTGGCATCTGATTGTGTAACCGTGGGCACGTGAGGATGTGTGCCTGTTGTTCATCTGTTTCTCAGCAGAGAAATAGCAGTATTCAAGCATTATACCCACATTCGTGGCAGTCGGATCCACGCTGTTAGCCCAGTAGATGGCTCCGTGCTTGTTGGTGGAACCTGTCCTGTTTCCCCAATTGGAGTTGGAACCCCACTTTGCACCGGCATAAGGCCAATAATCATATTTCCCGTCACCGAGAGGATAGGCAAGGGTGCTGAAAGTACCTGCAAAAGGAGAATCTGCGTTGATGTACTCCGTATCCTGAAGGTCGAGTCCATTGGATATTTCCCAACGCTCTGCCTTGTCTTCGACTTCTTTGAAAACTCTGGCATCCGGAACCCGGTAACCCTCAGGACAAGGGTCATAGATTGTCTTATGTCCGATAGCGTCAGGGTCGTACCAATCTGATGTATTGTTCACCCCGCCCCAGAGGTCTGTACGGTGCTCACCCATCTGCCAGTCCCCATTTGAAGCGGATACATAGGCATATAAAACACCTGGATTCTCAATCGCCGTCTGAACATCCACTTCTTCAGTCACATACGTATTGTAATATCTGTCTGTAATATTGGAGTTGCTCCACATAAACGGGTCCTTTCTGCCCCACTGGAAGAAAGCTCCGGCATTGTCGAAAGTCTTCTTCTGCTCAGCCAAGGCATTGGAATAGGTTGAACCCAGATTCCTGTCCAAAAGCACTATGTCAGTACCCGGATAAGCCACATCCCCAGGCTCGTCACCAGTATTGTATTTCATTATCATATAGGACCATAAGATTTTGTAATTCTCATCATAGATGGCTACCGTGGCCCAATGACCTGTATGATCCTGGTTATATGAATATATGGTTATCCTGCCTTCTGATGAAACCGTGTTGGTTGGTTGAGACTCATATCCCGTGACGGAACCCGGCAGCCATATCAACTTTCGGGTGGACATTTCGCTTGCCCCTGTATAGAGTCCATAATAAACAGGTTTTTTCACCTTGGTAAAATCTCCTCTTGCCTTGACCTCAAACTCAAGCACAGATTTGGCTCCACCGCTGGCAGTCTGCTCGATGAAATAACTGTTCTGGGCACCATAAGCCCAGGCACCCAGCAAATCACGGGTCTCCACAGGCTCATACCAGTCACAGGCATTTGATGCCGCAGAAATGTCAGAGACCGTGATGATAGCCAGCCGTCCGCCCACGAGTTTTCCTCCATTGATCTTGGCAGGAATGGTGACAGTCTTTGTCTGGTCCTCCATTGTGATTATGACATAGCACTCCTGTCCGGTCAAATCGGCAGGCAGGGCTGTGAAATACACTTCCTGCGTGCCGGAAAAGGCAGCCGGAGTTTCCAGTTCAGCACCCACGCAATCGCTGACGGTGCCACCGGTCAAAACTCCAGATGCCACATCAAGGCTCGCTTCCCCGGCAAGCGCTGCACCTTTGCAGTAAAGTTTTGCAGACTTGAGGTTCATCGCAGAATACTCCGACGTGCTGAGAACCAGTTTCACAAAAGCGGTTTTGTGCTCCAGGGTGAATGAGACGCCTCCGTTCTTCCCGGCTTCAAGCGAAGCGGTCGCGACGGCAAACGCCGATTCCCCGAGATGTGCGGAAGAATTGGACGAAGCCTGATGCTGGACAGCCTCGACAGTCCCCGAAACTGTTCCGGAAGCATAAGTCAATGATGACGAATAAGTTATGACAATATCCTGGGCAGATGTGACATCCACAGTATTGTCCGTAATGAACTTTGCAACATTCTTCGAGGCATAGCCATCCTGAACCGATGCCGTCTCCCCGGCAATCGACCCGCCATCCGCAGCAGACCAGATCCTGATCTTGTCCGAGGCAGCCCAAAGCAGAGGATAGTAATTGTCTTCAAGTTCCCCGAGGGAAACCTTGGTTGCGGCAGTACCGACCAGTTCAAGCCTCTCTCCGTTCTTCAATTCAGATCCAGGCTGCCCGATTTCCTTTGAACAAGCCAGAGCGACCATAGCCAATGCAGCCGCCCAAACAAAATTAAAATACTTTTTCATAAGCAGTTGCATTTTACCAAACATCATATTCAAGTTTTCCGGCTCCTGCTCCGTATTCATTGTCCGCAGGAGCATCACCGCTGTTTCCGCTACCTGCCTCAACTCTGACAAGGCAATCCGAAATCAAAGGTGCAATATATTCTTTTTCTTTCATAAGCTGCATAATTCCGGCGGGCAGAGGGTATCTGCCCGCCCCGTAAACATCTATTCTTTCTGGCATCTGATTGTGAAACCGTGGGCACGTGAGGATGTGTGCCTGTTGTTCATCTGTTTCTCAGCAGAGAAATAGCAGTATTCAAGCATTATACCCACATTCGTGGCAGTCGGATCCACGCTGTTAGCCCAGTAGATGGCTCCGTGCTTGTTGGTGGAACCTGTCCTGTTTCCCCAATTGGAGTTGGAACCCCACTTTGCACCGGCATAAGGCCAATAATCATATTTCCCGTCACCGAGAGGATAGGCAAGGGTGCTGAAAGTACCTGCAAAAGGAGAATCTGCGTTGATGTACTCCGTATCCTGAAGGTCGAGTCCATTGGATATTTCCCAACGCTCTGCCTTGGCACCCACTTCCTGCATAACCCTTGCGTCAGGCACACGGTAGCCGGCAGGACAAGGGTCATAGATGGTCTTGTGTCCCACTCCTGAAGGGTCATACCAGTCCGTGGTATTGTTCACTCCGCCCCAAAGGTCTGTGCGATGTGTCGATACCTGCCAGTCGCCTCTAGTATCAGGAGTCTTGTTATAACTGTAGAAAGTTCCCGGATTGCTTATGGCTGTGCTGACATCGGAACCTTCTGCCGCAAGTTTCAGATTGTATCGTGCGTCAATTCCATTATTGCTAAACATAAACGGGTCCTTTCTGCCCCACTGGAAGAAAGCGCCCGCATTGTCGAAAGTCTTCTTCTGCTCTG
>JBJEJT010000141.1:0-3648 GCA_051878255.1 Candidatus Cryptobacteroides sp.
TGCTTGATTTTTAGCATCCCTTGGGGACTTTTTCAGTGCCCTCGCCCCGACCGGGTATCCAAAACAAAATTACCGGTCAATCCAGCAATGACATATTGACATCGATATTAAAAACTTAAACGACTTTGCAGAAATGATAACGGAATGAGTTCGAAAAGGTCATCTAGGTAGCTCCCAGCATCAGCAAGTACATTCCTGATGAACGGATATTGACAGTTTACAATTTTGTGGACCACAATCTTGTGAACTTTTGAAAAAAGACTGTATATTTGCAGAAAATTCGACTTGTTATGGAAAAAACATTTGTATATGGGATGGCCGTTTCCGGAAACAATTTCACAGACCGCGTGAGGGAAACGAAGCGTATTGTATCAAATTTTGAGAACGGAATCAATACTATTCTGATCTCGCCACGGCGTATGGGGAAGACCTCACTTATCAACAAAGTCTGTAATTTGATTAATAAGCCCGGAATAGTAACTGTGAGAATGGATATATACAATTGCAGAAGCGAGTATGATTTCTACAACACCTTTTGTTCAGAAATTCTTAAACAGACATCTTCAAGGATAGAGCAGGCATTGGAAGCCATAAAGGAATTCATTGGCAGGATAGCACCGAAAATATCTATGAGCCCCGATATGACAAGTGAGTATTCATTATCTTTGGGGCTTACTCCGAAAAACATTTCGCCGGACAGCATTCTTTCTCTTCCGGAAAAGATTGCACAGAAGCACGGATACCATATAATCATCTGCATTGATGAATTTCAACAAATAGGAGAATTCCCTAACTCACTGAATGTTCAGAAAAAGCTTCGCTCGACGTGGCAGCACTTCAAGAATGTTTCCTTCTGCTTTTACGGAAGCAAGAAGCACATGATGCTTAAAATATTCCAGAACAGGAGAATGCCTTTCTATCAATTTGGCGAATTGATAACGCTTGACAGGATTCCCACACGGGATTGGATAGAGTATATCGAATCAAGATTCAAAGAAAACGGGAAAAGCATCTCAGCCGAATACGCGGAAAAGATATGCAGTTCTGTTGACAATTACTCATCCTATGTCCAGCAACTTTCGTGGAATGTCTTCGTAAATACTGAAAACGAAGTTGACGAAGTTGCATTCGACAATGCCATGTCTGATATGATGTCACAATGTTCATCCCTGTTCGTCCAGCAAATCGAAGGTCTCACTTCATATCAAATGAATTTTCTTAAGGCAATCTGCAACGATGTCCACTCTGATTTCACCAGCAGAAATATTTTGGAGGATTACAATCTCGGAAGCAAATCCAACATATCAAGATTAAAAGCCACATTACTGGAAAAAGAGCTTATAGAATGTCGAAATGACGGAATCTATATAGCTGATCCAGTGCTTGAACTTTTCTTGAAAAGAGAATTCAAGTAGGCATCATTGGAAAATGAGCAATACGGCATTTAGGAATATTGGCGCCGTTCTTCGGAGAATTGCAGTATGGCTTATAGAAACAAAAAAGCTGAAATCAATCAAATTCGTGGCAGCCGGCGTTGGTGATAATTTGAAAAATTCTTACCTTTGCGGCGCTATGAGGGAAACATACGACATATTATTTGTTTCCGTCCGAAGATAGGAGGCGTAGAAACCTCCCACATTTTCGGAAAATTCTTTATACCACATCCGCAATTAAGCAAAGGATTTTCTATCATAAATTGCAATTGACAATCTCGGTTTGTCTTGCCATTTGGGGCGTTGCGTGCCAGAGAGGACTGCGAGTCAAAGCCGGAGAAAAAAACAAGAACTATGGAAATAGAAGTGATGGTGGCTGATGAAAGCCACACCCGTTACGCCCAGGCTATCTGTGACGAAATTTACCGTTCCTCATTGGAGAGGAAGACAGGGATAGCCAATCGTACACCTGAATACATCTGTGAAAAAATGATGGCAGGCAAGGCTGTGATCGCACTTGCCGAAGAGGGTCGCTTTGCCGGTTTCTCCTATATCGAATCCTGGGGCGGAAAAAGTTTCGTGGCCAATTCCGGACTCATCGTGGCGCACGAATTCAGGGGAATGGGAGTGGCAAAGAAAATCAAGCGCCAGACTTTCCTGCTCTCCAGGAAACTCTATCCTGACGCAAAGATCTTCTCCATCACCACAGGTGCGGCAGTGATGAAAATGAACTACGAATTCGGATTCAGACCGGTGCCATTTGCCGAACTTACGGATGACCCGGAATTCTGGAAAGGCTGCGAGGGCTGCCGCCATTTCGACATTCTCAAGAGCCACGACTACAAGATGTGCATCTGCACCGGGCTGCTCTACGACCCGAAAGAGCATCTTGAGATACAAAGCCCTCAGCCGGAGGAACTTGCAATGAGAAAATAAGAAACACAGATAATGGAAAAGAAAAAAGTGGTAGTCGCATTCAGCGGCGGTCTGGACACATCCTACACAGTGATGTATCTGGCAAAGGAAAAGGGTTACGAAGTCTATGCTGCCTGTGCCAACACAGGTGGGTTCAGCCCGGAACAGTTGAAGAGAAACGAGGAGAACGCATACCTGCTCGGTGCCAAGGAATATGTGACTCTCGATGTCACGAAAGAATACTACGGGAAGAGCCTCAAATATATGGTATGGGGCAATGTGCTCAGGAACGGCACATATCCGGTGTCGGTTTCATCCGAAAGGATTTTCCAGGGTATGGCGATAGCGGAGTATGCGAAAAAGATCGGGGCGGATGCGATAGCGCACGGGTCCACCGGGGCAGGCAACGACCAGGTCCGCTTCGATATGACTTTCCTCGTGATGTGTCCCGAAATGGAAATAATCACCCTCACCCGCGACTGCGCCCTCAGCCGCAAGGAGGAAGTGGACTACCTCAACGCACACGGTTTCTCTGCCGATTTCGCCAAACTCAAGTATTCCTACAACGTAGGGATCTGGGGCACGTCCATCTGCGGAGGCGAGATCCTCGACTCAGCGCAGGGACTGCCTGAAAGCGCATACCTGAAACAGGTCAGCAAGACCGGAAGCGAGATTCTCTCGCTTGAATTCAGGCACGGGGAACTTTGCGGAGTGAACGGGAAGCAGTACGAGGACAGGATTGAGGCAATCCAGGCAGTGGAAGAAATAGGTTCGGCTTATGGAATAGGCAGGGATATGCACGTGGGGGACACCATCGTGGGTATCAAGGGCAGGGTAGGTTTCGAGGCAGCTGCCCCTATGCTCATCATCGGGGCGCACAAGTTCCTTGAGAAGTTCACCCTCTCCAAATGGCAGCAGTACTGGAAGGACCAGGTGGCGAACTGGTACGGGATGTTCCTGCACGAAAGCCAGTATATGGAGCCTGTGATGAGGGACATCGAGGCTATGCTGGAAAGCAGCCAGCGCAATGTGAACGGCACCGTGACCCTCGAACTCCGTCCATATTCTTTCTCGACCGTGGGTGTCGTCTCTCCTGACGACCTGCTCAAGTCCAAGCTCGGAGAATACGGGGAGGGACAGAAAGGCTGGACAGCAGAAGATGCAAAGGGCTTCATAAAGATGCTGTCCAATCCTTTGAGAATGTACTACGGTGCCCATCCTGACGAAATGATTTGACATATATGTATAACTCAAGTTTCGCAAATGCGAAACACCTCTTAAGGAGGGCCTTCGGCCCGAC
>JBJEJT010000142.1:0-3636 GCA_051878255.1 Candidatus Cryptobacteroides sp.
TCATCCATTCAGGACGGTTGATGCCCTTGGACTCCTGGAACCACTTCACAATGGAGAGCCTCTTCAGAGCTTCGGCACGCCTCTGCTGCGAGGTGTCCGTAAGCATCTTGGTGCGGAGTTCCCTTGCGAGGGCATCCACGTCGATTTCCTTGAGAAGGTCGTAGATTGCCTCAGCACCCATACCAGCCTTGAACTTGGCAGGATCGTCGTCTGAGAGATTCTGGTTGTCGGGATATTGGAGAAGCAAGTCGAGATACTCATCCTCTGAAAGCAGGTCCATCTTGTTCAGACCTGTCTCTCCAGGAGCAGTCACGATGTACTTCTCGTAATAGATGACTGATTCAAGCTTCTTTGCCGCAATGCCAAGCATAGCCGCAATTTTGTTCGGCGCAGACTTGAAATACCAGATATGAGCCACCGGAACAGTGAGTTCGATGTGTCCCATCCTCTCCCTGCGGACCTTCTTCTCAGTCACCTCGACTCCGCATCGGTCACAGACGATTCCACGGTACTTGATTCTCTTATACTTTCCGCAATGACATTCGTAGTCCTTGGTAGGACCGAAGATTTTCTCGCAGAAAAGACCGTCGCGCTCCGGCTTGTAGGTCCTGTAATTGACCGTCTCCGGCTTCAGGACCTCTCCCGAAGACCTTTCCTTGATGTCTTCAGGAGAAGCGAGGGATATGCTGATTCTTTCGAAATTGCTTTTAACCTTGTTGTCTTTATTAAAAGTCGGCATATTTCAAATGTTTCAAATTGTCTGTAATTAATCCAGAGTTACCTTCAGACCGAGACCCCTGAGTTCGTGGAGAAGGACGTTGAGTGACTCAGGTATGCCCGGAGTCGGCATCAGGTCGCCCTTGACAATGGCTTCATAGGTCTTGGAACGTCCGCTGACATCATCAGACTTGACGGTAAGGATTTCCTGAAGTACGTTGGAAGCACCGAATGCCTCGAGTGCCCAAACCTCCATCTCTCCGAAACGCTGGCCTCCGAACTGTGCCTTTCCGCCGAGAGGCTGCTGGGTGATGAGGGAGTAAGGACCGATGGACCTTGCGTGCATCTTGTCATCGACCATATGGCCGAGCTTGATCATATAGATGACTCCGACAGTTGCAGGCTGGTCGAACCAGTCTCCCGTACCACCATCCCTGAGGTAAGTCTTTCCGTATCTCGGCAGACCTGCCTTGTCGGTGTACTCGCAAATCTCATCGAGTGAAGCACCGTCGAAGATAGGGGTGGAGAACTTGAGTCCGAGTTCCTCTCCTGCCCATCCGAGCACGGTCTCGTAAATCTGACCGAGGTTCATACGGGAAGGCACACCGAGAGGGTTGAGGACTATATCCACAGGCGTTCCGTCAGCGAGGAACGGCATATCTTCGTCGCGTACCACCTTGGCTACGATACCCTTGTTTCCGTGACGTCCTGCCATCTTGTCGCCCACTCTGATCTTCCTCTTGCGTGCGACATAAACTTTTGCGACCTGGAGCACTCCGTTGGCGAGTTCGTCACCGACCTTGATCCTGTCGATTTCCCTCTTCGCCTTCGCAGCCTCTTCCTTGTAGGCAATGCAATAGTTGTTGATGAGTTCCCTCACGAGCACATTGGTGTTCTTGTCAGTGGTCCACTTGCTGGTGTTCACATTCTCGTAGTTGATGTCCTTCAGGACAGATGCCTTGATGGTGTCGCCCTTAGGTATGATTTCCTCCCCTTCGAGATAGCTGATCCCGGCACTCTTCTTCCCTTCGACGAGCACGATGAGCTTGTCGAGGAATCTGGACCTGAGAGCCTCTGCCTTCACGTTGAACTCTTCTTCCGCCTTCTCGCAACGAACCTTCATCTCAGCCTTGGCTGTCTTCTTGTTCGCGTCTTTTCCTGCCTTGGAGTAGAGCGCGGTCTTGATGATGGTACCGTCGAGGGATGGATTCGCCTTGAGGGAAGCATCCTTCACGTCGCCTGCCTTGTCTCCGAAGATGGCACGCAGGAGTTTTTCCTCAGGAGAAGGATCGCTTTCGCCCTTAGGGGTAATCTTACCTATCATAATGTCACCCGGTTCGATGTGCGCACCGACACGGATGATACCGTTCTCGTCGAGATTGCGGGTTGCATCCTCGCTCACGTTAGGGATGTCGGAAGTGAGTTCCTCCATACCGCGCTTGGTGTCGCGAACCTCCGTGAGGTATTCCTCCACGTGGATGGAAGTGAGGATATCCCAACGGATCATCCTTTCTGAAAGCACTATGGCATCCTCGTAGTTGTATCCTTTCCAAGGCATAAACGCCACTTTGAGGTTGCGTCCGAGAGCAAGTTCCCCGTTCTGGGTGGCATAACCCTCCGTGAGCACCTGTCCCTTCTCCACCTTGTCGCCCTTGCGGACTACAGGCTTCAGGAGGATGGTGGTACTCTGGTTGGTCCTGCGGTAGATAGGAAGCTGATAAACCGTGATGTCGTCAGTGAAACTTACGAACCTCTCGTCATCGGTCCTGTCATATTTCACGTGGATTTCATTCGCATCCACATAGACCACCTCGCCGGTCCTCTCGGCAATTACCTGGGTACGTGAATCAAGGCAGACCCTCTCTTCCAGACCCGTTCCCACGATAGGGGCTTCAGGACTGAGAAGCGGAACAGCCTGTCTCATCATATTCGCACCCATCAATGCACGGTGGGCATCGTCGTGCTCAAGGAACGGAATGAGGGAAGCCGCAACTGAGGCAATCTGGTTAGGAGCCACGTCCATATAGCTGACTTCATCCTTGGTGACGAGAGGGAAATCGGCTCCGAGACGGCAAAGCACCCTGTCTTCGAGAATGTTGCCCTCGTCGTCCATCTTCACCTTTGCGAGTGAAACCATCTCGTCCTCTTCCTCCTCCGCACTCATATATTGCCATCCTGCGCTGCTCAAATCAACCTTTCCGTTTTCAACTTTGCGGTAAGGAGTCTCGATGAAACCGAGATTGTTGATGCGGGCGTAAACGCAGAGCGATGAAATGAGTCCGATGTTCGGACCTTCAGGTGTCTCGATAGGACAAAGACGTCCATAATGGGTATAGTGGACGTCACGGACCTCGAATCCTGCCCTGTCACGGGAAAGACCGCCCGGACCGAGTGCCGAAAGACGACGCTTGTGGGTCATCTCGGACAGAGGGTTGGTCTGGTCCATAAACTGTGAGAGCTGGCTCGTCCCGAAGAAAGAATTGATTACCGAAGACAGTGTCTTGGAATTGATGAGGTCTATCGGAGCGAACTGCTCGCTGTCGCGCACGTTCATCCTTTCACGTATGGTGCGTGCCATTCTCGAAAGTCCCACGTTGAACTGGTTTGCGAGCTGCTCGCCCACAGTCCTGACGCGACGGTTGCTCAAGTGGTCGATGTCATCGACAGCCGCCTTTGAATTGATGAGTTGGATGAGATACTTGATAATCTCGATGATGTCGGTGTTCGTGAGCACCCTGACATTGTCATCAATGCTGAGGTTGAGCTTCTTGTTGAGGCGGTAACGTCCCACATCCCCGAGGTCGTACCTCTTGTCCGAGAAGAAGAGCTTGTCTATGACATCCCTCGCAGTCGCCTCATCAGGCGGTTCGGAATTCCTGAGCTGTTTGTAGATATAGGTAACAGCCTCGGTCATCGTAT
>JBJEJT010000143.1:0-3623 GCA_051878255.1 Candidatus Cryptobacteroides sp.
GCCTTGCATCTGCGGCAGGTCCCTGTCTATCAGCACTACGGGGACATTCTTCGCCAAACGGGAGATGACCGGTTCCGAATGGGAGCAAGGTGCGATTATCAGCCCGTCCACCCCGGATGAGATGAACTTCGTGATAATCTGTTCGAGTTTTGCCGGGTCGTCGTCGGTGCTGCCGAACAGGCTCAGGATTCCGTTCCTTGCAGAAATGTTCTCAACCTTGCGGCAGATGTCCCCAAAGAATGTGTTGGATATGTCTGCGACGATTACACCTATGGTATCACTGTGCCCGGAACGGAGGGTTGAAGCAGCCAGATTGCGATGATAGCCCAGCCTGTCCGCCACGGCAGCTATGCGTTTCGCAGTTTCATCCGAGGCTGAACACAGATACTCCCCGTTAGGTCCCCGCCTGGCATTCAGGACAAAGGAAACAAGGGACACGGATACACCTGCGGCTTCAGCCACGTCGCGAATCGTTACTTTTGACGAGATCATTGATTTCTTTTCCATATAGGCAAAGATAACCCGTCAATTTTAGTAAACAATAGAATTTTCGCCTAAAACGTTTTATATCAGAAACTATTTTCTTCTGCCATTTGCACTGCACGGTCGGTGTAGAGGATTCCGTCAAGATGATCACATTCGTGCTGAAAGATAACAGCAGTAAATCCAGTAACAGTCTCTGTGGTGTCTTTCGCAGCACTCACTGAATAAGTAATGTCGATATCACGGAAACGCGGCACTTCACCTCTTCGTACAGGCACACTCAGGCATCCTTCCGGGCCACAAGTCTTTTCACCTCTGGTTGCGACTATGCGAATGTTAGGATAGACTACAAAAGGCTCCCCTGCCTTGTCAAAACGCTGAACAGCCACAATTCTCCTGGAAATGCCAATCTGAGGCCCAGCAATCCCCACTCCGTCCTGCTCCGGAGAAGTTACTGTGGCAATCATCTTTTCAGAAAGAGTCCGGAATATCTCTCCGTTCAATTCTGCATCAGGAATGAATGAGGATGTCTTCCGGAGCACAAGCGAATCGCTATGGTCTTCAACATTCAGCACCCGCATAACAGCAGGTGAATCAAGTATCAGGGAGGACTCTTCTTCTGTCCAAGCACCCTGCTCCCCGCAGGCTACCAGGAAGGATGCCAGTAATATGGTGTATATCAGATGATTGTTCACGTTATGAACTTCTTGACGATATTAGTGCTGTTTTCTTTATTCGGCGACTTTCCAGTCCTCAATCCGTCTGTTGGCTGTGGAGAAACTTACGCCGATTTTGAAGAGTTTTCGTGGGTCATCCACGAAAGGCTTTGCATAGCCCTTATCTTCAATCTGCTGCAGGGCGGCTTCTGCGGTGTTGTCGGTCTTCAGTTCAACGATGTAGATGTAATCCTTGGTCTGGAGCAGCAGGTCAATTCTGCCGTTGCTGGTGCTGCGTTCAGCCTGGACATATTCGCATAGAAGCTCCATTATGATGTACATCGCATACTGGAAATTCTTCTCCGCATCTCCCTGGATCTGGTAGGTGGTGTTTGCGAACAGAGCCTCCAAACTCCTCATAAACGAATAAGGGTCACCAGCCTTCAATGCTCTAGCCAACAGGGATGTCTTTGAGGAGTCATCCGACGGATCAACGGGAACATAGTACGAATAGATGAAATCAAGGAAACCGTTCTTGACCTCGTCATTTGGAAAACCGAGGCGGTATTCGTTGTACTCGCTGTCATAGTCCTTGATTGTGAGATATCCTGTTTGGAAGAACAGTGAGACGGGTTTATTTGCAATATCCTGCATACCGTTCAGTTTGGAAGCAGGGACCACTACATTATCAGACAGTTTGGTAATGTCGAACGATGTCTTCTTCATTACATTGACCAGGAGGGTCGGGGTGCCGGTTTCGAACCAATAGTCTCGGAACTGATTGGAACTGAATGTATTCAACAAACTGAACGGATTGTACATCCCTGGGGAATTTTCACAGAAATGATATCCGTCGTATTTGTATTTCAGTTTACCGTAGCACTCATCTATGATTAACTTGTTGGCTTGGGCCAGTTCGGCAATACTTTCGTCAAAATATGTATGGAGTTCATCTTCCGAGATGCCGCAGATGTCAGCATAATCGGTATCCATTGATATGTCCCTGAGGTTGTTGAGGCTGCTGAATACGCTCAATTTGCCGATTTTGGACACACCTGTCAAGAAGCCGAACTTGATCTGTCCGTCCTTTGCTTTCAGCACGCTGTAGAATCCCTGGAGGCTCTTCTTGAAGTTATCAACAAGTTCTGAGTTGATTAGATTGTCCACTATCGGTTTGTCATATTCATCAATCAATATGACGACTTTCTTTCCGGTCTTTTCATAAGCAATGTCTATTATCTGCTTGAAACGAACCTCAATATCATTGACAGAACTGGTATCTGCACCAAGACTCTTGTCCCATAGTGAAAAATGGTAGTTTATGTTATTGATCAAGGCTTGCGGACAGTCATATTTCTTCCCGTCCAAATCCAGATGCAGCACAGGATATTCAATCCAGTCCTTCTCCAACTGTTCCATAGCAAGACCTTTGAACAGTTTCTTCTTGCCGGAGAAATACGCCTCCATCGTGGAAATGAGCAGGCTCTTGCCGAACCTGCGCGGGCGGCTGAGAAAATAATATGTCCCTGAAGCAGCCAGTTTGTAAATCAGGGCAGTCTTGTCCACATATGTATAGCCCCCTTCGCGGAGTTTCTCAAAATTCTGAATACCTATCGGATACAACATAACACTATGTTTTTTCTCACCGGCAAAGATACAAATTAATTCTGAAGTTGGACATTAACGGGTTCCCACAGTCTGTGCCGAACAGTGTCCAGATTGAATTGATCGCATAGTCATTGTACTCAATCCCCGGAGATTTTGACTTTAATAACCTCCGGGGATTTTTATATGAAAAAGTGCAGACTCAGATTTCTTCAATCCAGCGATTCCGGTGCCTCGTCTGCCCAAGATTGCACAGTATTTCCGAGAGCACAATCCAGAAATATATTCAAGAATGCTGTTTCTTTAAACAGACAACCAGGATTGTCATCCAACATTTCTGCGATATAATGCAAGCCCCAATTGATGTATTCTTCCATCGTAGTCATAAGCATATCCACCACCTTTTTGGAGGATAACTCTCCTTTATCCAGAGCTATGAAATCAATATCAGTACGAATGTTAATTCATTCAATTGATCAACCATTGGTTAATATTCCTGTCTTCGCTGCTGTAATTGACACCGATGCAGATGATTTCACGTTTATCGCTCTTGAATTTGTCTGCATAACCCATATCAGATATCTGTTTCAGGGCAATAGACGCGGTAGAATTGAATTTGAATTCAAAAATATAGATATACTTGTCTGTCTTGATGGTCATATCCATCCTTCCCTTGCTGGTATGCTCCTCCACCTCTGTATAGAAACCGCAGAGGGTGGAGAGTATATACATTACGCTTTGGAAATGCCTTTCCTGGTCTGGCTGCAGCTCATAAGGGCACGCGGACAGGAAGGTCTGCAGGCGCTGCATAAAACCCTCGATGTCATTATTTCTAAGACAGAGTACAAATTGGCTAATCTCAAATCCGGATCTCTGTTT
>JBJEJT010000144.1:0-3618 GCA_051878255.1 Candidatus Cryptobacteroides sp.
TCCGTCATCGCATTCATCACCCCGTTGCCGGCACCGAGCAGCAGGATTATCATAGGCCATCCCCACAAAAACCCGGAAATGGCACCGAGCAATTCATTAAGTCTTTCCATAGCCTGACCACTTAGTGCCCGCAAAGTTACGGAATAATTTCGATTCGGGCATCTTTTCTGTTACCAATCCCTGCACCATTGAATTTTCGATTTTTTTGCTACCTTTGCGGAAATCTCTGTCTTTCACAATTCTTTTGAATGCTATGAAAAAAATTGTAAACACCCTGCTGATGTCCGCAATTCTCTTTGCGTCTTGCCAGATGATGGACAAACCGACCAATGATTCTCCAGCGGGACCTTCCGGGGATCCGTCCGAAGAACCTTCAGAAAATCCCTCCGAAGAAACAGACTTCAACATCGTCGAAGTAATCTATTCCGACAACCTTGACAGCGATGATGCTGCCAACCACAAACAGAACGACTATTTTCCATATCTCAACCAATGGACCGGATACAAGAATGCCACAGGCACAGGCTCGGCCTCCGTTTCGTATTCCGGCGAATATGTTTCCATACGCAGCAGCTACAAATCTACGGGTTATCCTGGAGCATCAGGTACGAATGCTTTCTTTTTCAACAGGGCTGACAAGTATGTTCTGATTGAAAACATCAAACTTCCTGAAAACATTTCCGGCAAATCATTCATCGTGCGGTTCGGAGCCAGCATCGATGGAACGTTTACCGACAACACAACCCTGAAACTCTACGTCATCTGTGACGAAGAACCTTATGATGTCTCATATTCATCAGAAGTTTACGGCACCTGGAACTATTGCACCGCACATTTCAAAATGAACGGCACAGTTCCGTCCGACATCGCGCTGAAACTCTACTCCACGGTATCCCAAACAAGGGTGGATGACATAAGCCTTTCCCTGGTTACAGACGAAGCCACCCAGACTTTGCGGCTCCCGTCCACAGAATCCCCTGTGGAACTGACGACTCCATATTTTGAATGTCCGGAAATTCTCAGGCCGTCATCTTCCCAAAAACAAGTGACACATTATGCCACCACATACAGCACCAAGAAATCTGTGAGGAACTACTCTGCCTGCTACGACACCGAAAGGCACAATCCTCTGTGGGTGGCATTCCCTATGCACAGCATCTGGCACGAGGGAGGAACGGTCCGTCCGTACCCGGACCCTTGGAGACCGGACCCGGAATTTGAGAAATCAGAACAGTCCATCATTTATCCTGAGAGATGGGACGAATGGACGTACCAGTCCAGTTGGCCGGATGGATATGATACCCAAAGATGGTCCGTGCTTGCGAACGGAAAATATCCGGGTCGAGGACATATGCTCGCTTCAAGTTACAGAGGCGCAGGCAGAAATGATGTACTTTTCGATATGAATGTCCAGACATTCTACCCGACCAACGTATATCCGGAATACTACAAATATCCGAAAATGCACAGTAAATTGGAGCTGGCTCTTTATGACAAATGGAAATGTTCCGATACGGTCTATGTGGTGATAGGATGTCATTATGACGACAATCCGGTAATCGTGAGTGATGCCAACTGGAATGGCGTAAATGCTTCAGCCAGCAAAAATTGCTGTGTACCTTCAGCAACCTACAGGGTGTTCCTGAGGACCAAGTCGGGAAACACAGGAAAGGCTGTGAACGAATGCCAGGCAAATGAACTGACTGCCATAGGATTCTGGCTTGAACAAAGTCCACGGGTGTTGAATACGGACGGGAGCATAGACCAGAACGTCACAATCAGGGATGTATCCCTTATGACCGTTGCCGAGATTGAAGCAAAACTCGGAGGCGTATTCTCATTCTTCCCGGACGTCCCCGCTTCGGTCAAGAGCACTTACAACGTATCTGACTGGACAGGGTTGTCAGACTATGTTGATACACCTTACAACCAACTTAACTAATCTGCTTACCAACAGGGCACTCACAAGCAGTTTGACGGTCGCACCCGGTTATGCCGGATGCGACCGTCAAACTTGAGATGGCTTCTACCACGCGGAAAACTTATAGACAGTATGCTGCGTATAGGTCTCCCCCGGACGGAGAATGGTGTTCGGGAAAGACGGATGGTGTACGGCATCCGGGAATTTCTGGGTCTCCAGCGCCAGAGCCTCACGGTATCCTATGACTGCACCTTTCTTCCCGGCATAACTCCCGTCAAAGAAGTTCCCGCAATAGAACTGTATGCCAGGCTGGTCCGAAAAGATTTCCATCACACGACCGCTTTCCGGCTCGCTGAGTTCGCAGACCTTGTGCAACTGACCATCCGCCGGGGTATCCAGCACCCAGTTGTGGTCATAACCTCCACCGAAGGCAAGCTGCCGGTGCGCATCCCCGACTCTCTCCCCGATTGCGTGAGGCTCACGGAAATCGAAAGGAGTCCCCTCCACGGGCATTATCTCCCCGGTCGGAATCAGGAACTTGTCCACAGGAGTGATGCCGGAAGCAGGGATTGTGAGGATATGGTCGAGTATTGTACCTCCCTTGCTGCCGCGCAGATTGTAGAATGCGTGGTTGGAAAGGTTTACCGGAGTGGCTTTGTCCGTGGTCGCCTCATACTTGATGTCCAGGGCGTTGTCCTCGGTCAGAGTGTAGGTAAGCAAGATGGTCAGGTTGCCGGGGAATCCGTCTGAGCCGTCCGGAGAGACGAGTTTCAGCGTGATGGATGAAGGAGTACGCGAAACCAGGCTCCACTTGACCATATCCACGCCATTCAGACCTCCGTGGAGAGTCTGACCGTTGTTGTTCTTCGGAAGATGGTAGGTCTGTCCGTCAAGCGTGAAACTGCCGCCGCCTATGCGGTTCGCGACACGCCCGACGGTTGCACCGAGAAAACGCTCCCCCTTGTTGTCGAGGAATCTGAGTATGTCGTCATACCCCACAACCACATCATCCACAATCCCATCCTTGTCCGGTGCATAGAGGGAAATCACCCTCGCCCCGAAGTCGGTTACCTGCATCGTGAGGTCTCCGCACTGGATTTTGTAGAGATTGGTACACTTGAGGCTGTTTGCCGGGAATTCGGCGTGGAAACTGAAAGGAGAGACAATTGGAAGTTCCGGCACATTTGCAGCCTCAATCACCCTGCGGTTGGCTTCACGCACACGCTCCATATTCATCTTCAACACCTTGCGGTCGTAGGTATAGAAACCGTTCACTTCGATTTCCACGTCAGTCGTCTGGGTATAGACCGCTGCCGCACATTTGTCCAGTTGCTTGATGTCGAGGAGGTCGTTGGCGTAGGTCACATACATATCGGTCACTGCCTCCGTGTCCTCGAACTGGATATAGCCCCAGTTGCGCCCGGTCTCCCAAAGATGTCCCTCGATAGGATAGCCTATGCCGCCGTATTCTCCCAGGACATTCACCATTCCATCATCCAGGATACGCATCTTCGGATTAGGATAATAATGGGTGTCGAGTATGTCTCCGGCACCTTCGACCCAGTTTCCACCGGATGCGGCGTTCACCAGACGGGTCGGGTCGAGAGCCTTGGTGTAGTCTGCCACAGCCTTGGTGTCGAACTGTCCCCAGGCTTCGTTGAACGGCACCCACACCACGATGGACTGGAACTTCTTCA
>JBJEJT010000145.1:0-3605 GCA_051878255.1 Candidatus Cryptobacteroides sp.
AAGATGCCTTCAGTGAAAGCGGAGGCATAGAAAGGCGCATCCACGGGCTGGTCCAGCCACCTGTCCCTGACCGTCAGTGAGGCAGACGCCGATGCACCGGCTATATGCAGGGAGTGATGTTTCCATTCCCTTCTGCTGGAACCGTCGGCACGGAGTACCCGATAGCCGTATCCCTCCAGCTGCGCAGGCTTTACGCCGCTGACTTTCACAGTCCATAGCCCGTTCCCGTTGCCCCTCATCGGCAGTTTCCTGCCTCCGAGCAACAGCACGAGGGATTCGCCCCAGACCGTCTTGTATTCGATAGTGAAATTGACAACCATAAGTCTTAGTGTTTATTTTGTTTTGATTTTATTCCAATACGACACCGGAAGCAACGTGGCAATCACCGCCGCTGCAATCCAGAAAACGGCAACTGCCGTGAAGTCGTTCCCGCCTGCCTGGATGAGATAGCCGCTGAGCACATCCTGCAGCGAGGCAGCCACATAACTGGATATTCCGACCACTCCGAGGGCAGCCCCCGTCGCCTTGCGGGGGACTATGTCTATCGCCATAAGCCCTGCCACTATGCAATACAGCACCCCGACCCCGAAATTGAACAGGGTCACATATACCAGATTGAGGACATAACCCCCTCCGGTAAACAGGAAAAGCGAAAGTGAGGCGACTGCGAGAATACCTGAAAAAAGAGCCGGCAACATCCTGTCTCCCTTGAAGATGCGGTCGGAAATCCAACCAGCGGAAGTGGTGCCGGACAGACCACCTGCCAACGCGGCGAGAGCCACGAGGGCCGAAGCCTGTTCAAGCTCGAAATCCTTGGCTTTCTGGAGGAAAAGCACGCCCCAACCCGTAATGGCATATTTGGTTATGTAGATGAAAGCGGAGGAAATGGCGATTATCCATATCCCCGGATGCCTCAACACCCGCCTCTGGAGCAGCAGGGTTTTCATATTGTCTTCAGGCTTCGCACTTTCACGGGCAAGTTTCTGCACAGGAGGCAGCCCGCAACTTTCCGGGGTGTCCTTGACCGTGAGAAATATGAGCAGCGAACCGGCAACTCCGATGACCCCTGCCACGAAGAAGCCCCACTCCCAACCCCAGCGTGCCACCACTGCCGCAGTGACGATAAAGGAAATGAATTCGCCGAGATAGGGGCTGGTGGAGAAAATGCTGTACCAGGTGCCACGGGATGAGGTGGGGAACCATCTGGAAAGGTTGATGACTCCGGGAGCCGGTCCCATAGACTGGAACCATCCGTTCAGCCCCCACAGCAGCAGTGCCGTCACGAACAGGGCGGAATGTGGCAATCCAGCCTTTGCGCAGAGCAGTCCCGCAAGTGCGATGAGCAGGTTTACGAGAGACGAGGCAAGAAGACCGAAACCCATAAACCTGCGTATATTGCAATAGTCGGCTATGAAGCCGTTGAGAAATTTGCCGAAAGCGTAAATCAGGAGAAGAGCCGAGCCTATCAGCCACAGTTCCCCGGCTGTGAGCACCCCGGCGTCAATCATAGGCTGCTTCACCACACCGAGACTCATACGGCAGACATAATAGATGCTGTAACCGGCAGTGGCACCCCAGAAAGTAGTCTGGCGGAGCCTGCGGTACACGGCATCTTCCCTGTCGGCATCCACCTTGAGCGACGAGGGCTTGCTTGTCCTGAAGAAACTATATATTCCCATATCACTTCGAGGGAGAGTCAAATCCCCCTGGCTGCAAGTCCGGCGACACAGGCGCGGACCTGGCATACAAACTTAAAAATATTCCCCGGAATATCCATAACCCCCTCCGGGAAAGCAGGACGAACTACCTGTTCCATTGGATGTAAGGGTATTTTCTGAGGGATGAATTGTAATACCTCGAATCCCCGGTGACCTCCTTGCCGAGCCATTCCGGTTTTGCGAAGACCTCGTCCTCCGAAGACAGTTCCACTTCAGCCATCACCAGCCCCTCGTTGTCCCCGAAGAACTCGTCCACCTCAAAGATATGTCCGTCGAAAGGCACGAAATAGCGGTCCTTCTCGATGACGCCTCCCTCGCATATCCCCAAAAGCGCAAGCGCATCTTTCCCCGGGATTTCCATTTCCCATTCGAAACGGGACATCCCGCTTGCGGAACCGGCACCTTTGATGGTAAGATAGGCTTTGTCGTCCGCAATGCGCACCCGCACTGTCTTGGCAGGCGCGGAACTGATATATCCCTGAATGAAATGGCTGCAGTTCGCAGCCTGAGACTTGAAGACGGACGAAGTCACGAGGAACTTCCGTTCTATTTCCATACGGTTCATTTCTATCTGTACTTTTTGTATTCATCCAGCATCCCCAGATAGGACGCATATCTTTTGGGGCTCATAAGTCCTTGCTCCACGGCATCCTTCACGGCGCATCCAGGCTCGTGGACGTGGGTGCAGGGCGTGAAGCGGCAATCCCTGGACAGGCTCAGCATCTCCGGGAAATACCGGGCGATTTCGTCAGCCTCCACATCCACCAGTCCGAAACCCCTGATGCCCGGAGTGTCGATTACGAAAGCCTCCCCGCCCCGCAGAGGGTACATTTCGTAGAAAGTGGTGGTGTGGCGTCCCTGAAGATGGGATTGCGAAATTTCGGCGGTACGGGGATTGAGTTCCGGGTCCAGGGCTTTGATGAGCGAGGACTTGCCCACACCGGAGACCCCCGAAAAGAGTATTACAGGCTTTTCCCCGTCCACGGCAGGGGCAGTGCAGCAATCCAGCATCTGCGCCATACCCTTGCCCGTCTTTGCCGAGACCTCAAGTATCTCATAGCCCGCCCCCTCGTAGATTTCGTGGAAACGCTGGCGAAGATGAGCGAAATCCTCGGGAAACTCGTCCAGGATGTCGCATTTGTTCAGAACTATGACCGGCTTCACTCCGTAGAGTTCACAAGTGACGAGCAACCGGTCCAGGAACTGCATCTTCACTTCCGGGAAAGCGAGGGTAACGATGATGAATGCGCGGTCGAGGTTGGCAGCGATGATATGCGCCTGACGGCTGAGGTTCACTGATTTGCGTATGATATAGTTGCGTCGCGGAAAGATTCGGCTGATGACCGCAGGATGTTCAGGGGTTATTTCGGCATCGGCTGAAAATTCCACCCTGTCCCCCACTGCGACGGGATTGGTGGCAGTGCTTCCGGACAGGCGCAGGTTGCCCCTGAGCACTGCCGGGAACAGTTTCCATTCGGGGAGAGAGGCAAGAAGATAGTGGCTGCCAGTATGTTTTACCACAGTTGCGGTTCCTTCCATAGCGTCATCTGAAAAAGCAACGGCAAATATAATAAATCTTGTCGGGCCTGCCGAATAAAAATTATTACCTTTGCGTTTCAAAAACACTTGATTATGATTTCAGAACAGCAGATAGACCTTGCCATTGAAAAACTTTTCGGCGGGCTCAAGTTTACTGACACTCCCGCAGGTCTGTACGACCCCCTGAGATATATGATTGAGATAGGCGGCAAAAGAATCCGCCCGCGTCTTTGCCTCATCGCATATTCCCTGTTCAAAGATGCACTCGGCGAAGACATACTGCGCCCGGCGGCCGCCATTGAGGTTTTCCACAGTTTCACGCTCATCCACGATGACATTATGGACAAT
>JBJEJT010000146.1:0-3600 GCA_051878255.1 Candidatus Cryptobacteroides sp.
GTCCTGTTCATCCCTCTTCTGGGTGTCGTAACACGAATGGACGCAGGAGATGAGGTTGATGTGCGAGAGCATCACTCCTTTAGCCTTTCCTGTGGTTCCGGAAGTGTAGATGATCGTAGCGAGGTCTTCCGGCTTCGGCTCGGATGTTTCGGACGAGTCCTGTTCCACCACGGCTGAACCATTCTCCCTGACAGTCTCGAAAGATTCGATGTCAATCACGAGTCTCAGCGATTCCAATGTGCTTTCAGGTACGTTGGACAGCAGCCTCTTGCTCACGAACAACACGGAAGAACCGGAATGTCTGAGTATGTTCCCGACCTCCAGGGACGACGATTCCGGAAGAATGGGAACTGCCACCCTGCCGTAAGCCACCGCGCTGAAGAACGCCATAGTCCATTGTGGCATATTGGTGGAGAGGATTGCGATTTTGCTGCCTGCACCAATGCCTCTGTCCAGCATCATTCCGGACAATGCGGAAATCCGGTCCTGAAAGTCGGCATAGGTAAATGAAGAGCCGCCATCCAACATCCTGGAATGGAGGTTCTGGGGAAAATGTTTGAAGGACCAGGCTGACAGTCTTGCCAGAGTGTCTATTTCCGACATACTGTATGTGGTCGCAAGTTTCTTTTTCATAGTAATCTGTCTTATGCGGGAACCTCAGTCCAGGAGTTCCCGGTTTTGCGCTGCAAAGGTAGGGACATTCCAACCCGCATAATATAGTTAAAACAGACTATGTATGTCCAAAATCGGACAAATTCACGGAAAATGATGAATTTAAGCGGAGTTTTGTTTATAAAAAATGTAAATTTGCAGAAAAAGCGAGAGATGAGATACTCTGACATAATCAGTGCCCTGACGACCACATACCTGTCCGGAGGATACCACAAGGTGACCGTTGGAGACCGCTTCTGTATGGTGGACAATCTGGACGGAGGTCCGGGAGGGGAACAGTCGGACCGGCGCAAGATAAGGTTTCCAATCAAAATCACAATGAGTTTCTGCATATACTGCCACAGTGGGAAGATGTCCCTCAGGGTGCAGCAGCAGGATTATGTCGTCGGAAGCGGTCAGATGCTCGTGATATTTGCGGGGCAGATAGTGGAGAGGGCAAGCGTGGAGGGACCCCTCGCAGTCGTGTTCCTGTCCGTTGATTCCGAATTCATTATGACCCAGGTAAGGAGCCGGCAACGCAACAAATTGCGTGGCTTCATACTCCGCAGCACCGAACCCACCCTCCTGCATCCCGATACATCCGACGCGGAGAGCTTCGAGAGCCTGTGCCGTGTGCTGAGGCAGATACTGAAAAATGTGGACAGGGACTATGCCGAGGGATTGCTGTCGGGATTCATAACCATTTTCGGGAGCCTGCTCGCCTGCTGGTTCAACGATGCCCCACAGTCGGTCAGAAGCACGGCGGAAACTGTTCTGATGCGCTTCCAGAGCGATGTCCACAATTTCTCGTCCCGATTCAAGAAAGTCTCCTACTATGCTGCCCGTCAGAGACTTTCATCCCGTCACTTCTCGCGCCTGATAAAAGAGGTCTCCGGGCGTGACCCCAAAGACCTCATAAAGGAGTATGTCGTGCTTGAAGCCAAAAGCCTGCTCCAAAGCGGCAATTACAGTGTACGCGAAGTGGCAGACCTGCTCGGTTTTGAAAACGACTCCTTCTTCAACCGCTATTTCAAATCCGCCGCAGGAGTTACTCCCGGGGTCTATTCGCAGAACAATTGAAGAGAGGTCACACCTCTTCCATTCGTGCGAGGTTCCAGCCGCAGAATTGCATTATGATTTTGTGGAGGGTTGTGCCTTGGCGCAGGGCTTCCACACGTGGAGCTGCAGCGTAATCGTTAATCTGCTGTACAGCATCTATCCACTGCGACTCAGCCTTGGATTCATATTCGCTCTTGGGCAAATATTTGACTTCTATGATATAACTGTGCCCTGACTTGTAGTGGGTCATATTCGGCAGAAGGAAAAAGTCACAATAGCCGTGGTTGAGCTCAAGCTCCGGGGCTGTGATGTAATAATCATTCAGGTTCAGGTATGCAAGGAAGAAGCCCTGGATGTTGCGTTCGCCTTCAATGCTGTCGCGAACAGATGACAGTCGTGAATAGCAGTCGGCCATATACTGAAGCCCTTCGCGCCACTGCCCGTCAAATGCCATAGCATCGAAAGCATCACGCAAATTGCTGATATTCACATTGGTCTGCTGATAATTCTCCAGCAGATATGTGTAATACTGTTTGCGTACATTGTTGTTCGGGATACCGAGGATGAGACGGCTGCCACGAGTCCCTGTGATGGTCAGCATACCGTAATAGAACAGCAGGCTTGGAAAGACCTCGGGACGGGTCATATCCATTGCTGAGAAAGTGGTGAACAAATCTGCTGTTATCTGACCTTCTTCTATTACCTTCATCAGAATTCCCTTCCTGTTGCCGTCCAGTTTGTCCAACTGGATGAGTTTCTTCAATTTGCTGTAGTCCGTCTTGGTGTTCGGATCAAGCATATTTTCAGGTGCGTGATGATCCATCACATAATTGCGAAGATAATAGAGCACCATATCACAGTTAAACACACGGTTGCCGTCTGAGAGACATTCCTTGGCAAAGCAGTAGTTGTTGTACCACGGCTTCATCTCCTCAATCATCGCCTCTATGTCGCATTCCGCAGGAAGCATCCCGACACCCTTGTAATAGGTGAACATCTCCCGGACATCCTCCGTCGAAAAGCCCAGCATCTTGTCCAATTCCGGCCTTGTCGATGCATTCCAGCCGATATTGAAACCGCTGGTCAGGTCATCCAATGTCACCGGACTCACTCCTGTCAGGAAAATGCGTTCGAACATACCTTTGAACAACTTGAACACTTCCCGATAGAATCCGCTGGCGTAGGTCATCTGATGGTAGATTTCCTCCCCGTGTTCATTCAGTACCACGTTTGTGAAATTGTCATATTCATCTATGAAAAGATACAAGGGAATCTGATTGCTCTCCGACATATTTCTCAATATGCTCAACCTCATCCTCGCATTTTTGCACTCATAGAACTCTTTTACATAGTGCTCAGGATAATCCTGACGGTATGAGTCCATAAAACTGTTCAACTGAATGTTGCAATATGAGTTGAAATCTTCCTTCAGCGTATTCAAGTCACCGCCAATACGGGAGAAATCAAGATACAGAATCTGATAACGGTTACGGTTGGGGGTCGGATGCTGTCCGATATACAAGTCTCCGAACAGACGGTCAAAATCTCCTGCCGCATTCTTGTCATAATACAGGCGCATCATATTGATGAACAGGCTCTTGCCGAATCTGCGGGGACGGATGAATATCAGTGTTCTTGGCTGATTTTCAATTTTCTCAATGTACATAGACTTGTCAACATAGTACAAGTCCTGCTCCCTGACCGACCTGAAATCAGACACTCCGTATGGTATCTGCCGTATCTGTTCCATAATCCACAAATCTTACATTCCGCAAACTTACATAAAATCTTTGGATCATTGCTGTCCACTAAAAGTTGTGGACGTAGTTAAAAGTTAAAAATCAAACAAGGTGGGTTCATAGAACCCGTCAAGTTCTTTGTCAATATTGA
>JBJEJT010000147.1:0-3600 GCA_051878255.1 Candidatus Cryptobacteroides sp.
GACATCCGTGACTGTCCCGCTGAATCCCTGCGCCTCGATGAAATCCCCGGCTTTGAAAGGCTTGAATACGAGCAGCATAATTCCTCCGGCGAAATTCTGGACAGTGCCACTCAGCGCCATACCTATTGCCATACCTCCTGCAGCCAGGATCGCAGCGAGGGAAGTGGTGTTTATTCCGAGAGTGCCGACCGTCAAGATGATGAGTATTACCGTCAGGGATATGCTGACGAAACTCATAGTGAACGATGCTATCGCCTTGTCTGTGTTCCTTCTTTCAAAGATGTTTCCCAGGATTTTCTTGATTCTTTTGATTACCCAGGCTCCTACGAAATAGATGACAAGTGCCGCGATGACCTTGATTCCAAACTGGAGGGCATCGTTGCCCAGTTCTTTCAGGAGAACATCTGTCGGAGTGGTGGTCACTTTTTCCACAAATTTCTCTGCCGACTCCTTGAAATCCAGAGAATCTGCAGGAATAATGGGTACGGTGGTTTGGAGAAAACTGCGTAACATTTTTGTTATTATATTAACAATGTTGTTTTATTTTTTATATTTCAATGAGATAAATTAAACAACTGAGCGAATGAGCAAAGTCATATAAACAACTTCCATCAAGAGCAGGATCAGACCCTCCGGTATGCCGAGACGGGCTCTTTTACGGAAACATAGTCCGCAGATTACCAGAAATGTGGCTGATCCGGTGATGGCGGCTATGTCCACAACGCTGATATTTCCGAATGACAGAGGGGTAATGGTGGCAGCTGCCCCCAGGATGAGCAGAATGTTGGAAATGTTGGAGCCGAGTATGTTTCCGAGAGCAAGTTGGGAACGTTTCTTTGCCGCTGCCACTATGCAGGTGGCGAGTTCCGGCAGGGAAGTGCCCCCCGCCAGAATCGTGATGGCTATGAATTTGTCGGACACATTGAACATCCTTGCAAGTTCCACTGCCGAGTTCACGAAAAGCTGTCCTCCGCCGACGAGAGCGCCCAGCCCGAACAGAATCATTACCACAGCCACCGGAGTCTTGTACAGTTTGACTTCGTCATCTGCCTCGGAGTCCGTATTCTTGCCCTTTCTGAATGACACGTACAGATAGAGTGCAAATACCAGCAGCATCAGTATGCCTTCGATCCGGTTCAACTGGTTTCCGCCTGCTCCGAAGATGGTCTGCTTCATTCCCAAGAGCATCAGGACAAGTGTGACCGCAAGGTTGAGAGGGATGTCGATGTTCCTGTTCGTCTTCGTGATTGTCACAGGGCAGATCAAGGCTGTGATTCCGAGTATGAGCATAACATTGAAGATGTTGGAACCGATGACATTGCCTATTGCTATGTCGGAGTTGCCCTGGAATGCACCGGTGCAGCTGACTACGAGTTCAGGCATCGAGGTTCCTATCCCCACGATGGTCAGTCCTATGACAAATTCACTCATACCTGCCTTTTTGGCAATACTCGATGAGCCGTCCACGAGCCAGTTGGCACCCAGGAGAATCAGAATGAGACCTGAAGCAAGTATCAAAAATTGAGTCAGCATAGCATTTATCTTTTTAGGCGGAGTGCCACGACATTCTCCACGTGATGAGTCTGCGGGAACATATCGACGGGTCTCACGGCTGTGATTTCATAATCCCTGCACAAAATCTCGAGGTCACGTGCCTGCGATGCAGGGTTGCAGCTCACATAAACGATCCTGTCAGGACGGGTTTCGAGTATTACTTTTGCCACGTCCGGATGAATCCCTGCCCTCGGCGGGTCCAGGATGATGACATCCGGATGACCGTTGTCTGCCACGAAATCCGAAGTGAGCACATCCTTCATATCGCCGGCGTAGAATACGCAGTTGCTTATTCCATTGGCTTCAGCATTGATTTCCGCATCCTTGATTGCATCCTCCACATATTCTATGCCCACGACTTTCGATGCCTTGGAACTTACAAACTGGGCAATGGTCCCGGTGCCTGTGTAAAGGTCGTAAACCACTTCATTTCCAGTGAGTTGCGCAAATTCACGGGCAGTCTCATAGAGTTTCAGTGCCTGTGCTGTGTTGGTCTGATAGAATGATTTTGGACCTATCTTGAAGCGCAGGCCATCCATCTCCTCATAGATTGCGTCTTCACCTTTATATAATATGCAATCCTGGTCCGAAATGGAGTCGTTTGCTTTCCCATTGATTACGTAATAGAGGGAAACGATTTGAGGAAAGGCAGCAGAAACTGCATCCAGAAGCTGTCTGCGGGCATCCTCGTCCTCGTGATAGAAGCATAGGATGAGCATTACCTCGCTTTTTTCGTTGTTGCGGACTGTCATAGTCCTCAGGAAGCCGTGATGTTCCCGTATGTTGAAGAAAGTCAGACCATTGGCAACAGCGTACTTGCGTATGAAATTCCGGATTTCGTCGGAAGGGGAGGGCTGGAGGTGGCAGCAGTCAATGTCCAGCACTTTGTCGAAGAAACGTCCCACGTGGAAGCCCAAGCCAAGCCTTTCTTCGGGGCTGAGGGCATCCGGATTCTCGTTTTCGTAAATCCAGCGTCTTTCGGAAAAGGTGAATTCAAGTTTGTTGCGGTATCGCCTTGTCTTTTCTGAACCTATGATAGGTTGTATCTCAGGTACCTGAAGATGGCCGATGCGGACCAATTGGTCGTAAACCTGCTGTTGTTTTGCTTGCAGCTGCATCTGATATGGCAGTGGCTGCCATTTGCATCCGCCACAGATTCCGAAGTATTTGCAGAATGGTTCGAGCCTGTGTCCTGACGGTTTTTTCAGTCTCAGGATGTAACCCTCCATATATTTTTTCTTTTTCTTCGTGATTTTTATGTCCACGATATCTCCGGGGACTGCGAACTGCACGAAGACCACGGCGCCATCAATATGGGCAATTGCCTTGCCTTCGGCTGCCACGGATTCGATTTCTACGTCGGAGAGTATTATTTCTTGTTTTTTTCTCATTCCTCAAATACCTAACTTAACATAATATAAATTGTGTAACTAATGCTGAAGGGGAGTGTCAGTATGTCCGGGACGATTATCCGTCATAGTCCCAGGGTATGTTCCAGGACTATTTTCAAACCTATGCATATCAATATGACACCTCCGATGATTTCAGCCTTGCCGGCGAATTTCTTTCCGATATGGCTGCCAGCCCGGACTCCGACTGCCGAAAATGCGAATGTGACCAGACCGATGACGGCAACGGCAGCCCAGATATTCAAATCCTTGATAGCCACGAATGAGACGCCTACGGCAAGGGCATCTATGCTGGTCGCTATGGCTGCCATAAACATAGTCCTGATGCCCAAATCCTGTTTGCCGCAACTGTCGCAGCAGTCATTCCCCCCTTTTGTGTCACTTATGCCTTCCCTTATCATATTCGCTCCTATCAGGAAAAGGAGTATGAATGCTATCCAATGGTCCCAGTTGCTGATGATGTCCAGGAAGCGGCTTCCTGCAAAATAACCCGCCAGAGGCATCAGAGCCTGGAAAATTCCGAACCATAGTCCAACGTAGGCGGATTGCTTCCAGTTTGCGTTCTTAAGCGATATGCCTTTGCACACGGATACGGCAAAAGCATCCATCGACAGGCCAACTGCAATCAATACAATAG
>JBJEJT010000148.1:0-3582 GCA_051878255.1 Candidatus Cryptobacteroides sp.
AGTCCTGCACAATGGCGACGGCATATCATTCATAGCTGCCGACGGTCGTGAAAGCGGGTTCAAAGCCGACATCTGCAACGGGACGAAGATAATTAGCAGGAACGTCCCCGGTCTGGAAGCCGGCACCCGATTGTGGAGAAATTACGACACCACATTCGAGAAGGAGGTAGGCAAGGGAGCCGTGAGACTTCTACGTGCAAGCATATCTTTCAAAGCCACAGCCTTGGCGGAAAGCAACTTCAGACTCGAACTGCGTGCCGGAAGCGAAGATGGAAGAAGCCTGGTCAGTGTTCGGGAAATCCCTGCGGAACTTGCGCGGGACCGCAAGCGTATGGAGGATATCCTGACTGCCCAGCTTTCCAGAACCTCCGGGACATTTCTATTCGACCGGGTCCGGGTCGAGGGAGAACTGCCTATGCTCGGTGCTGCCCGGATCAATGCCCTGCGCAGGGAAATGGCTGACGGGCTGGAGGCTCAGGAATGCCACAGGAGACCCATACTCAATCTTGCTCCGGGAGCGTCTTGTCCCGACGGACATCCGGATTCATCCTCATCTGAGGGGACAGCAGGTTTCCCTCGGGTGGCTGACTACAGAAACGATATTGCAAACGCCCTGGCAGCGGAAATCTACCACAGGGGAGGAAGTTCTTTTGTTTATCCGGCTTATGAACTGTCTGTCCGGGGCATACATCCGCAGTGGAGTGATGCCGGAGCCACGACAGGAAGTACGGAACTTATGCGCAGCCGCTACTGTATCCTCAGGGAACTGGGCTATTGCAGAAAAACTCCCGGCTATCAGAGACTTGCCCGGGAGAACAATCTCGACGGTGGCATTTTCATCCGCAACAACGGGAGGATGTTGATGCTGGACTTTGACTGTTCCGTATGTGAGATGATTGTCACTCCCCGCGTAAACGGTACTCAAATGCGCTGACAATGCGGTTCAGGTCCTTTGCAGGTCCCTCCAACTCCACTCCCCCAAGCACGGAGTCCACGGTAATCCGGTCTTCCCAAAGCCGTGCGATGCGCACAGCCCGGCTCTTGCTCCGATAGCAGATTTTCCCCTCCTCCTCGCTCTCAATCTCATAATCGCCCCTTTCACTGAAAAATTCCTTGACCTGGGTTGAAACCTCAGCCCATTCCCCCGGTATGGACAAACGCCTCTTCACATAACCGAACTTCGGATAAACTGCAGAAAATACCAGGAAAACCCCGGCAATTTCAGCCACGGAAACCCAGCCTTTGATGAACATTGTGTTGATGTCAGCGGGTACGAATTTTGTCAGCACCAGGATTCCGATGAGCAGGGAAAACAGAATCAGGAACCAGCAGAAATATTTGACCGCACGGACGATGTATTTGACAGAAGCTTTCATTTTTTGATACGAATTTCAATTTATGAATCCTGCACAATCACGCAGAAGTGCAAAAATAGGAAATAATTGTGTATATTCGCAACGAAAAAATTATATGTTATGGAAAAGCAAACGCAAACAAACAATTTCAAGACGATTACTTACGTCCTCACGGCAGTAGCCCTTGTGCTTGCCGGCGTTTTGGCGTATATATGGATACAGAAATCCGCACTTGTGGATGAATTGAACGAGGAAAAGGCGGAACTGACACAGCAGATGCTCACACTCCAGAGCGACTATGCCGAACTTTCGTCCGACTACGACACAATCAACTCCCAGCTCGATTCCTCACGTGAAGAGGTGAACCAACTTATTGAGAGGCTCAAGAACACCGAGGCGACCAACCGCCGCAAAATCCGTCAGTACGAAAAGGAACTCGGAACCCTCAGGAGCATAATGAAGAACTACATAGTGCAGATTGACTCCCTGAACACTCTCAACAAGCAGCTCACAGCCGATGCTGCGGCTGCAAGGAGGGATGCCGCGGAAAGCAGGAAACGTTCCGAGGAACTTTCCCGCACGGTGGACAAGCTTTCCGAGCAGGTGGCAACCGGTTCAGTCCTCAAGGCACGCGGACTTTCAATCGCAGCCTACAATTCTTCAGGCAAGCAGACCGACCGCCGCACCAGAGTCTCACAGTTCCAGGTGCGTCTCTCCCTTGTCGAGAACGACCTTGCGCCGAAAGGACCTGTAAGGGTGTATATCAGGCTGAAAGACCCTGAGGGAGTGCTCATCGCCGGCAGCGACCAGCGTTCTTTTGAATTTGACGGCGAGACCCTCGTCAGCTCGGCTTCCCGTGAAATCGACTATCAGGGCACGGAAACCGAGGTCGTGATTTTCGTCAATGGCGTAAGTGACTGTGTGAAAGGTATCTACAGTGTTGAGGCATACACGGAGAACAACTCCCTCGGCACAGCTGAAACAATGCTCAGATAACCGTGATATACGTTCACATCCCCTTCTGCAAATCGTTTTGCACCTACTGCGGTTTCTACTCCGAGACATCGGTCCGCTATGATGCCTTTGCAGATGCCCTGCTGAGGGAAATTGATGAACGTCAGGAAGAAATATCCGGAACTCTCGAAGTTCCCACCCTTTACATAGGCGGCGGCACCCCGACGGTGTTGCCGCTGTCTGTTCTGGAACGCATAGTCTCCCGCCTGGATCCTATGCCGCTGAAGGAATTTACCATTGAAGCCAATCCGGAGGACATCGTGGAAAAAGGTCCTGCCTATGCCGAAGCCCTGCTTAGGCTCGGTGTAAACCGTGTGAGTATGGGAGTGCAGTCTTTCGATGACAGGGTCCTGAAATGGATGAACCGCCGCCACAGCGCCGCAACTGCGCTCAAAGCCTATCAGATACTCGAAGATGCCGGTTTTGACAACATAAGCATAGACCTGATTTTCGGTTTCTCCGCATCTGACACAGGCGGCTGGGCAGAAAGTTTGAGCCGTGCGCTGGAAATATCTGCCTCAGGGATGCCTCCAAGGCACATTTCAGCCTATCAGCTTTCCGTGGAGCCGGATTCTGCGATGGAAAGAATGATTTGGTCCGGAAAAGTCGTGATGGCGGATGACGAAACCTGCGCACGGGAGTACGAGATGCTATGTTCGAAACTGCGTCAGGCCGGCTACCACCATTATGAGATATCGAATTTCGCCCAACCGGGCTTTGAAGCCGTACACAACTCGGCATATTGGAGCCATCATCCCTATGTGGGACTTGGTCCGGGCGCCCATTCTTTCGGCATTTCCCACCTCGGACAATACCGGCGCAGTTGGAATAAGGCTGATTTGGAGGCCTATATGGCGGAAAGACCCTGCTCCGGAGAGATTCTGACTGAGGAACAGATTGGAATGGAGGAAGTTATGCTTGCCTTGCGCACCAGTACCGGCATTTCTTCCGACAGGCTCTGTGTCCTCTGTTCCGAGACTGCGGTCAGGGACGCGATGGAGGGTGGGAGCCTCGAAAAAATTGCCTCGACAGGGAATGTCCGCATCCCCGAAGACAAATTTTTCGTTTCCGATAATATCATTGCTGAACTATGTAACCGTTAAAGACATCTCGGAAATCTTATTCAAATCTGTATCAATTTATATTTGCATAACTTTGTCCAAAATCGACGACTATGGAAAACATTTATGCGGAAAGAATCTCCCTGCTGAGG
>JBJEJT010000149.1:0-3571 GCA_051878255.1 Candidatus Cryptobacteroides sp.
GTTAATGAAAAACCACACCCCGAACAGCACCATGACAATATACTTGCATACCTTGAGATTTTGAATATGCGAATAATTATTGCAGGAGCCGGAGAAGTCGGTTCACATCTGGCAAAGATGCTCAGCAATGAGTCAAACGACATTACAGTCATCGACAGCGACCAGAGCCGTCTGGACGCCCTTGCCTCCAACACGGACATAGTCACGGTCACAGGGAATTCATCTGAGATCCGCGTCCTCAAGGAAGCCGGAGTGGCAGACTCCGACCTGTTCATAGCCGTGAACCCGTCCGAGTCCCAGGATGTGAACATCATCAGCGCAATCCTTGCGAAGAAACTTGGCAGCCACAAAGTCACAGCCCGCATCAACACAGAGGAATACCTCTCCTACGAGAACAAGAACATCTTTACCGAGATGGGCATAGACCTGCTTTTCTATCCGGAGAAAATCGCTGCCGGGGAGATTATAGACCTGCTCAGGCACAATGCCTCCACGGATTCGATGGATTTCGCGAGGGGACGTGTGCAGATGTCGGTATTCAAAGTGGAGGAAGACTCCCCTCTCCTGGATATGAATGTCTTTGACCTGAGCCGCTATGCGACCTCCGAGGAACTGCAGTTCAGGGTGATAGCCATTTCACGCAACAACACCACCATCATCCCGAAAGTTGATACCAAGTTCAAGTACCACGACCTCATCTACATCATCTCCAAACGTGAGGGCATAAAAATGCTGATGCAACTCATCGGAGCCGCCAATCTGGAGGTGGACAAAGTGATGATCCTCGGAGGAAGCCATACGGCGGAAATGGTGGCACAGCAGCTCATCGGGAAAATTTCCGAAATCAAAATCATCGAAAGGGAAAAGGAGAGGTGCATAGAACTTACGGAAACATTCGGAAGCGACGTGAGCATAGTCAATGCCGACGGACGCAATTCCGATATGCTGATTGAAGAAGACATACGCAGCTACGACGCTTTCGTGGCACTCACGGGTTCATCCGAGGCGAACATCCTCGCCTGCGTGGCTGCCAAAAAACTCGGCATACCGAGAACCATTGCCGAAGTCGAGAACATCGAATACATACGTCTGGCTGAGGGAATGGGCGTGGATGCGGTAATCAACAAGAAGCTGATAACGGCAGGCAGGATATTCAAGTTCACCCTCAGCGACAAGGTCCGTTTCATCAAATATATGAACGGGACCAACGCTGAGGTGCTGGAATACATTGTCACAAAAGATGCGAAAATCACGGAAGCCCCGCTTATGGAACTGAACTTCCCTCGTGATGCCATCATCGGAGGCATAATCAGGGGCAACAATTCCTACATTGCAGTTGGAAGCACACGGATTCAAGAATATGACAGGGTGGTGGTGTTCGCCCTGCCTGAGGCTGTCCGGGAAGTTGATAGATTCTTCAGATGACGCAGTCGGACCGTCCTCGTCCCGGACAAACTGATTCCGTCGGGATGTATGACATTTTGTCACATTTTCCGGCTGGCTCACTCTTTGAAATGATGCAGTCGCCCGTTTGGGCTAATCAAGAATTGCGAAACTTGGGTCAATTATGGAAAATACAGATAAAAAGATTAAGGAAACCACTGGTACAGAAGTAGTTGAAGATTCAGAAAATCTTAAGGAGAAGGATATGGGAACCCCGTCGATGAACAAGAAGGAGCGCAAGAGGTTCGAAAGCCTGGAGAAAGAAATCGAGGCACTGCGCAAGAAAATGCAGGAAACCGAAACAAAACTTACAGAAGAGACTGACAACCTTGCCAAGACCAAGGATTCATATCTGCGTCTTATGGCAGAATTTGACAACTACAGACGGCGCACCGCACAGGAAAGGCTGGACCTCGTGGCAACGGCGGCTGAAGACACCATCAAGGGTCTGCTGGTCGTCCTGGATGACTGCGAAAGGGCTATGAAAGCCTTGGCAGAATCTGATGACTCCCCTGTTGCGAAAGAGGGTACCGAGTTGATCTACAACAAACTGCTCGGATATCTCAAGACCCGGGGACTCACAGTCATAGATGCCCTCGGCTGCGACTTCGACACTGATGTCCACGAGGCTGTGGCTCAGTTGCCCGTGCAGGAGGAAGACAAGAAAGGAAAGGTGTATGACGTGGTGCTGACCGGTTACAAACTCAACGGCAAGGTGATCCGTTTTGCAAAAGTGGTCGTTGGAATTTAATTTTTCATCATTATGGCAGCGAAAAGAGATTATTATGAAGTGCTTGGGGTCGAAAGGACTGCGAGTGCCGACCAGATAAAAAAGGCGTACAGGGCTTTGGCAGTCAAGTACCATCCTGACAAGAATCCTGGCGACAAGGTGGCGGAAGAGAAGTTCAAGGAAGCGACCGAGGCTTATTCCGTACTGAGCGACCCTGACAAGAGGGCGAAATACGACAGATTCGGTGCAGAGGGACTTGGGGACAATCCAGGACCGGACTTCAGCGGAGGATTCGGGGATTTGAACGATTTCCTCAACAATATCTTCGGAGGTGGCTTCGGAGGGTTCGGAGGAGGCTTCGGCGGATTCGGATTCGACCAGGGACCCCAGGAAAGGGTATTCAGAGGCAAGGACATCCGGGTTCATACCAAACTCACACTCGCGGAAGTGGTAACGGGTGTCACTAAAGACATCAGCATAGAAAGATACTCCCCTTGCCGCAGTTGCTCAGGAAACGGGGCAAGGTCTTCATCCGGAATCAAGACCTGTCCTGCCTGCAATGGTACGGGTCAGTACAAGAGAGTTACACAGTCGTTCCTGGGTCAAAGGGTAGAGTACTCCACCTGCCAGCAGTGCGGGGGCATAGGCAAAATCGTGACGGATCCCTGCCCTGAATGTGGAGGAAGCGGCCTCGTACGCAAACGTGAGATCGTCAAGGTCACGATCCCGGCAGGAGTGGAAGATGGGATGCAGCTGAGAGTCAGCGGAGGCGGAAACGCAGGGCGCAACAACGGTATCAGCGGAGACCTCCTGGTGGTAATCGACGTGGAGAACAGCGAGGATTTCATACGCAAGGGCAATGATGTTTACTGCACCAAGATCATTTCCCTCGCAGATGCAATGCTGGGCTGCGAGATAGACGTGAGACTCATCAACGGAGGCACCCAGAAGATCAAGGTGGAAGCGGGCACCCAATCCGGCACGGTCATCACTCTCAGAGGCAAGGGACTTCCGAGTGTGAACAGTTACGGGACTGGGAATATGTATGTCAAAATCGGGGTCTGGATTCCGAAGCGTCTTGGACGGGAAGGCAAGGAACTCGCAGAAGCAATCCGCCGGAACCCGGATTTCGCCCCATCTCCAGACAAGGGGGACAAATCCTTTTTTGACCGTCTGAAGAACATTTTTGACTGATTTGCAGGAAAGGTTCCGGAACGAACCCCGGCATAGAGGCGATTTTTTGGAAAAATTTGACGGGAAAATTTGCAAAGTAAGAAAAAATCCCTACCTTTGCAATCCCGTTTGAACAACGGTCAAAAACAATGGTGTCATAGCTCAGTTGGTAGAGCAAAGGACTGAAAATCCTTGTGTCCCTGGTTCGATTCCCGGTGACACCAC
>JBJEJT010000150.1:0-3560 GCA_051878255.1 Candidatus Cryptobacteroides sp.
GCAGCCTTGACACTCACAGCTGTAACAGGGATGTATTCGACAGTGATTTTGCAGGTTCTGGCTATGCCGCTGCCTTCCCCGGTAAGGGTGGTCGTGCCGTTCTGCAATCCGGTTACGTAGAGTGCGCCGGCAGAAATCTCCCAGGTCGCGATGCTTTCGTCGGCAATGCTCCATTCGATGGAAGCCACGCTTGCCTCTTCCGGTACGATATCCGAAACATCAACTTTAACCGTTTCGTCTCTCGGGACAGTCAGCGAGGACGGAATTTTGAAGTCAGTGACCTCCAAAGGGAAGACCTGCACCTGAGCCGTCGCCTCCACGCCTCCTTCGCACACTGCCCTTACGATGGTCTTTCCGGCAGAGACTCCGGTAATCCTGCCTTTGCGCACGCTTGCTATGCCCTTGTCGTCGCTAACCCAATTTATCTGGGCTGTCTCCTGAAGTGAGGCTGGTTCTATGGCATAGGTCAAATCGAATGTTTCCCCCTCACTGATCTGTACTCCCTTGGCCGGGACATTCGTGAATACAATCGCCTTGACAGTTTCCGTCTCCGCCTCCTTCTGACAGGACGCCACCGAGAGGAAGATAGCCGGCAGGACGCTGAATATAAACAGTTTGTTTCTCATTTCGATTTCTTCTTAATGATTTTCTTCCAGAATTGTTTCAAATGGCATTTCAATGCTTCCGTGTTCCCGGACTTCCGAACAGCCAAACCCGACACAGCCGCTTCCTGTTGGAGAATTGCGTCAAGCCTTTCGTCTATCATCCGTTGTACCTCTTCGTGAGACAGAAGCGGTTCAGAATCCTTACGGTCCATATCAGAAATAGTAGTTGAGTGAAATCCTGCATCCTATGTTCTCAGTTCCGTATAGGAGGGCATTGCTGCCGGGGCTCACGAGAGCGTTGTACTGCTCGACTTTCCCGGAGAATGACGAGAAGCCCTCATAGATGGTGTAGGTCTGTGGCTGGAAGGTGAACATAACCGGAGTGAAGTTCATCGCCACTCCCAAGGAAATCCGTTCTGCCAGATAGACTTCGATACCCATATCCACCGACAGTCCGATGCCGTGGATATAGCCTGAATTGTACCTCTCCACAGGTCTTCCGTAGTCAATCCCGAGCTTGCTCTGGAAGTCGTTCACCGAACCCTCTTTCATCTCGGAAGTCATCGGCATAGATGATGGCACCCTGTTCAGGTCGGTGAGGGCGTTGCCGTAATCGAACTTCATCCTGCCGCCCGCAAGGGTGTACATAATGTCAAATCCGTACACGAACCTCACGCAGCCCTCTCCCTTTCTGCCCTCGAGTCCGATTTGGAGACTGACGCTGTTGAGATTGGACCGCACATTGTCCACGACCTTGTTCTCCGTGTCCGGGTCTATGCTTGCGGCGAGGTCATCGCGCACGTATTCCTTGTAATTGACGAGACTGCCGTTGAGTCCGAGAGTGGCTCTCAGAGCCATCTTCTTGGACACGAAATACTTGGCTTTGACGGCAGCCAGAGGGTCCTGGGAAAGTATGAACATCTGTTTCGGGCTGGATGCGAGTTCTCCAATCCATTCTCCGGCAAATTCGCCTGCCTTGGGCTGCATACTGATGTTCCGTCCCATAGTGGCAGGGTTGAAAGTCACGCCCACGGACCAGTCACCCTTTTCCGGGACATAGAATTTGTGTTTCTCCTGACCGTAAGCCGACATAACGAGGGCAAGGAGAACAGTAATCGATAAAATCTTTTTCATAACCCACTCTTTCTATGTTTTCTAATATGGTTGGTTGAGACCATCTTCACTGATGTTGGCGGCAGGGGAGAGGTCGAGCTTGAAATAGCCTGCCTTTCCACAAGGAATGTCTTTCTTGACTTCGCCGTAGAACCAGGTGTCGGTGGACACGTATTTGCTGTCTTCATTGAGGGCGTAGGAGTCGCCGAGTACGGAACAATTGACTTTCACTGAAAGAGTCTTGCCTGCCGGACATCCGATTTCTGCGCTGAAGAATCCGTCTGCATCAGTGGTGACCGTGCGGAGGGCGTATTCAACCTTGGAACTTTCGTCAGGAATCCCGTAGAAGATATTGACGGCTGTGCCCTTGTCCACTATCTCCGGATCGGTCGCACTGCCGGTCTTGCCTATGGCTATATACCTTGCGTGTCCTGTTACGATAACTTTGACGGGAAGGGAATCTCCGCTGAGGGAAGTCGGTTCCAAAGTCTTGCAGGAGAAGACCGTGAAGATGGCAGCAGATGCTGCCAGCAGGGAAATGATTCGTTTCATAATTTTGCGTTTTAGAGATTTTCTGTGTCCGCAAAATTACTCCCGAAAAGAAATTCCTGTTATGAATCGGGTGACTAAAATTATGAATTTAGAGACTTTTTACGGTTCCTCCACCCGCTTGGAGTGTGTCCAGTGGCTTTTTTGAATATGGAACTGAAATAAGCCAGGTCATCCACACCACACCTCAGGGCGATGTCCCCTATCAGCAGGTCGGAGTTGTCCAGCAGTTTCTTTGCGAGCGAGATTCTGATGCGGTTGATGTATTCAGTGGTGGTAAGTCCCGTGATTGCCTTTATTTTCCTGTTCAGCTGTGTCCTTGTGACGCAGAGTTCCGCAGCTATGCTGTTGTGGTCCACATCCAGGTTCCGGAAACTGTTGTTCACGGCATCGGTAAAGTCTTCCACGAATTTGCGGCTGGCTTCCGGCACCTCAGGCTTTTCCTCGCTTTCGATTGCGGCAGCCCATTTCTTCTGGAGCAGGCTGCGCTGTTCGAGCAGTTTTGAAACTCTGACATTGAGTTCGTCTGCGTGGAAAGGCTTCTCCAGGACTGCATCGGCACCTGCCTCAAGGGCGGAGACCTTGTCTGCGTGGGTGCATTTGGCAGTCACCACTATCACGGGGATATGGTTCAGAACTCCCGAGGCGCGAATCTGCCTGCACAGTTCCCACCCGTCCATTTCCGGCATCATAACATCCGTGATGATGAGGTCCGGGACTATTTCGGCTGCCCTTTTCAGCCCACTGGCACCGTTGTCGGCGAAATAGTAGTTGTAGTCCGGGTTGAGCTGCATCATCTGGAGCCTTGCCACTTCAGGAGTGTCCTCCACTATGAGTATCCTCGTGGCGTTCTCCCTGCCGTCGTGCACGATGTCCCGGTTGACAGGCTGTCCGCTGGTTTCGGTGGCGACATATTCCGGCACCACCTCTCCCGACAGTTCCAGACGGCGTACGGCTTTCTCCGTGCAGCCCAAAGGAAGCTTTATGATGAAGACAGTCCCTTTGCCGGGGGCACTGTGCACCTCTACGCTGCCGTTCATAGCCTCCACGTTGAGTTTCACTATGGACAAGCCTACTCCGGTCCCGATTGCCATTGAATCGTCAGGCGCCTGATAGAAAGGTTTGAACACATTCTCCAGCACTTCCGGGGACATTCCCTTGCCCTCATCGCTCACTGTGAGCCGGAACGAGCCATCCGTACAGTCCGAGACAATCAGCACCGATGTCCCGTTTCCAGAGAACTTGATGGCGTTTGACAGCAGGTTTGTCCATACCAGCGCGAGCAGCTCTTCA
>JBJEJT010000151.1:0-3539 GCA_051878255.1 Candidatus Cryptobacteroides sp.
AGAAAGTGGATGCGGAGGAGTTCATCGCGAAGAAAGGCATAAATGCCAAAGGCAAGAAAGTTAGCGCGTTGGATGTCAAGAGCGTGAGGTTCATCGAGCCGCTTGTGAAACCGGAAGATGAGGAATTGCCTGCGGAGGATGACACGGTCGGAGATGACGGGTCGGAAGAACTTGCAGCAGAAGCCTCAGCCGCGCCTGTTATGGACCAGGCGACTGATACCGAGCCAACGCTTTTCTGAAGCAAAGGTTCGCCATACTTTTATTGATCAAAATTTGCGAAACCTGAGTAAATGATAGTGACTCTCACAGGAATGATGGGTTGCGGTAAAAGCACCGTCGGGCGTCGTCTCGCATCGGTGCTTGGCTGGAATTATACAGACTTGGACCAATACATAGTCCGGGAAGAGGGGATGAGTATCCCGGAAATCTTTTCACTCGGGGGCGAGAGCCTTTTCCGGGACATCGAATACCGTTGCCTGATTCAAGTCTTGCAGAAGAATGCCTCAGGCAATCTCGTCCTGTCTCTTGGCGGGGGCACTCTGACGGTGGAGAAAAGCCGTGAGGCAGTGGCTTCCTACACGGTTTGCATCTATCTGAAGACCTCCTTGGAGGAACTTGAGAAGCGTCTTCGTGGGAATGAGGGGGAAAGACCGATGCTCAGCGGAAACCGCATCGCAGAATTGCTTGCCAGGCGGGAGCCAGAGTATGAAAAAACCGCCTGCCACACAATTATGACAGACGGCCGTTCCATTGATGCCCTGGCAAAAAGGATTGCCGGAATGATCACTTCTCATCCGCTTCCGCAGCAGAATCCTTCTTCTCAAGTCTGAGCACCACGTTCCCCTCCGCATCGGTCAGATTTACGCTTGACGTGCTGATGACCTTGACCTTGGCAGCCTTGCCTATGCCTGCAGTGACTGCATTCTCGGTTTCAAAGGTCGGACCTGCCATCCTGGTCATCCCGAGGTTGCCGAATGAGATGGCTTCAGACTTGTCGCTTGCCACGGTGTAGGACCCGAAAAATTTGTTGATGCTGGTGTTGCCATAGACATTCCCGTCCTCCTTGAAAGAGATGGCAGGTGTATCGAAACCCGTCTCCACGGCAATCCCGTCGGCTTCTGTTATAATCCAGTCCCCGAGTATGGCTTTGGATAAATCGACTTCATCCTTGCAGGAGGTTAAAAACGCCGTTGCACAAATGCAGGCTGTCATTAGAAACTTTTTCATAACCCAAGGCTCGCAAATATCATTCAATGTTCAGGTTCAGGTCCACATCGTCCGGTGACTCTACGTCGCCGGTGTCACTTGTCGCCTTGCCACTGCAATAGTCGAACTGTATGGACTTCTTACCACTGAACGACTGATAGTTGAGTGTAAGCTTCACTGTCTTGCCCTGGGTGTCCGGAAGGCTTCTGAGGTCAAATGCCACGATTGAGGTCGCCCTGTTGTAGGCTTCGGTGTCACCGTTGGAATCGTGTCTGAGTTCGAGCACATACGGGTCGTCCGGGTCGGTACCTGTGAGCAGGTTGATATAGTGGACTCTCGTGTTGGGTCCCCAGAAAGTCTGGAAACAGAGATTGAGGTAGTCATCCTCCACGAGGGTCAGCCAGCTTCTGTAGATTTCAACCGGAGCCGTGCCGAATTTTTCGTCATTCAGGTCGCCTTCTGTCGGCACCGGAGCCTTTGTGCGAATGCTGTCTATACGGTTGATTGCGACAAGTCTGTCATATCCTTCAGGACCCACGCCCTTGTCTGACAGATTTGCGAGCGCACGGACTTGTTTGCCGTCATAAAGTGGCTTTGAGATGTTCTCGACAAGACCGGTCGTCGTGTTGTCGAGCTGAAGATAAAATTTCCCGTCCTCTGATGTCTTGCAGGTCACAATCCAATTGAGATACGTCTTGGAATAGTCGGGACCGTTGTCTTTGGAACAGGATAGCACAAGCAGAGCTGAAGCTGCTGCCGCGATAATGATTCCGATTTTTCTTTTCATAATTCTATACTTTTAACAAACCGCACCCTATGTGTCAAATCCTGTACCAGAGTGACGGTCGGGACCGGTTTCGTCATTCCCGGCTAACGCGAGTTTCGTCATTCCCGGCTAACGCAGGTTTCGTCATTCCCGGCTCGACCGGGAATCTCAAACTTCATAATTTCATACCAGTGAGCCTCATATAGAATCAAAAACGGGGTCACTTACAAAAGAAACGGCACGGACGAAGCCGTGCCGTTTCCTGTTTTGCCGGATGACCATTCACCCGGGAAAGAAATCAGAATCAACTTCCGGTTATTTTACATCCATATAACCTTCATAAGTTTCACCGTTCTTCACACCACCTGCATAATAGATGGCAACAATTTTGAAATTGCCGTCAGTATCCTCGGTAACGAAGGCAGCACAGTCACCGGCTGCACCGTACTCATCAGGAGCGTCAGGAGTGTAGGGCGTATTGAAAGTAAAGAAATATTTAGGAAAAAACTTATCGCTTGGATCAGGAAGAGTTCCGTTTGCTTTAAGAGTATAATTAGCCACATCCTTGACCATATTCTTCTTGTCCTCACACGCTTCTTTTATCAGAGCCTCGACATCAGGATTAGGAGCAACATTTGGAAATTTGAAATAATGAACGGCCTGTGTTCCAGTTTCAAAAGTAACGGTAAACTGAGTTTGAGTATAATCCCCATCCCATTCACTCTTAAATTCTTCTGTCATTGTGACCGTAGCCGCACCTGTACCCTCGAATGTCAGCTCATCGTCATCAGTCTCAATCGCAGGTACAACCCAATACGTCTGGGACGACCCATATTTCTTCTCGACAATGTTCTCATTACTGCTGATATTGCCGGCAGCATCTACGGTAGCTGCCCAGAAATAATAGTATTGTTCTACCTCCCGGTTTATAGGATATTCGAAATTAATTTCAGCTATTCCATCATTAACTTCATACTCCGTATACATAGCTTCAGTTCCAGTAAGGAACATCAGCCAGTCAATCCGGCTTGAGAATTTATCGTTATCCATCATAGAGAGTGGAAGGAAACGGACTGCAACGGCTTTATCATTGACTCCCAATGTGATATTCACCGAATTTTTGTCTTCAGCCTGGCCAAAATCGTACGAAGTGAATCTGCCCACACCTTTAGGAGAATATTGTGGTGCAGTGAAGAACGCCCTTTCAACCTTGCCGATATTGCCCTCTTCGTCAATACCGATGGCCCATACCACCCTTCTGACACCCTGCTCGATGTTGTCTTTGAGAGTGACTTTCATAGGGCCATTGTAGGCGTGGGAATGTCCGAGAGCAAGTTGCAGAAGAACTTCCTCAAATTCTGAATTGCTCATTTTCTCCATATCGGGAGAGCCGGCACCGGCATATTCGTCGGGAACGGAAATACCATAGAAAACACGCTTGCAGTCGCTGCCGGCTGTAATAAGGGCATTGACTTCCGTATATGAAGTTTCAGGATCTATGAAATCCACCCTGATATCCACCGTACCTTTGACTTCAGTCTTCTCTGCCGCGGTGTAGTCCATTGTG
>JBJEJT010000152.1:0-3539 GCA_051878255.1 Candidatus Cryptobacteroides sp.
TATCAGGTCCTCCCCGGCATCTGAAAGCTGATATGTGGACCTCTTCTTGAGAGCCTCCTCGATGTCAGCCTGGGAAGCGTCATAGAGACCACGGTCGGCAATCAGCGACATATCGAACTTGCCGGTGAAAGGGTCGCGGTTATACCATTTGGAGACCATTTCCTTGGCGATGTCATTGCCGTCCAGAAATGCGGCTATGTCCTGCATATTGGTCTCACGCTTCTCATTGCCTCCCTTGCGCAACTTCGGCGCACGGGAAATGATGTTCTGGGTGGTGACCGTGTGGTCGTTGAACTTGTCCGGCACGGGAACGGCGTGGAAAGCCGTGTCTATTTCCAGACCATACTGAAAATCAGGATGGGAAATCAGGATGTTGCAGAGGGAACTCCTGCGATATTTCTCTGCTATCAAGTCTTTCTGCGCAGTGTCCTCCTGGGCAGAAAGCAGTGCTGTCGAATAGGACAACACTGCCAATATGATGAATAATTTTTTCATTCGGACAATTTTTATCTGAGATATGATTCACGATATGTGACAGGCTGCTGGTTTTCTCCAAAGGCAACCCCGATGGACTTCCAGGCATCAATCGAAGACTTGGAAAGGTCATATCCCCGGTCCGCATCCCTCTGTTCCAAGGCTCTTTCGTAATCTATGTCGGCACCCACTCTCGCCTTGATCTCATCCAGAAGCTTGATTGCCTCGGCATAGTATTTCGAGTCTGCAGGAATCTCCGAGATGTACCCGATGACTTCCTCAGCCGCAGCCTTGTCCAGACCTGCCGCCCAGACAGCCTTTGCTTTCATATAGTTCTGCTGCGAGGTATAGTCCAGATACTCCTGCCAGATGTCCAGGGCTGCCGGGAGGACTTTCCCGGTGTAGCATCCGCATACCTCCGGCACAAGGGAAAGCCTGAAGAAAGCCTCGTCATACTTGCGCGACTTGGCAAGCAGGAGGGCTTCGGAGATGATGCGGTCGCTATTATCCTCATAGTAGGAAATGATTTTGCCATTGGTCTGGGACATAAAGGCAGCCAGTCTCCGGTCCGTAACCTGGAGGTTCTTGAAAGCCGAATTGAATGCTTTCTGTTCGCTGTTGCCGACACCTTTCAGAGTAAGGTTGCAGGAGTCGAAAATCCGCTTTCCGAGGGCATCGACCACAGCCACGGTAAGTTCCACCTCGTTGATATATTTCGCAGGTGCGCCAGGCACCACGTCCTTTTCCACTACATTGGCATAGCAGGTGAGGTAGAACTGGGTGAGTTCGGAAGCTCCCATCCCGCATCTGGAGGCAATCGTATTGAGCCTCGTCTCAAGCAGGACCCGGGAAGCCTCCGGCACGTTGTCCACCGATTCGGGAACGAAAACCGCAACCGGGACCTTATTCTCTGTCTTCTGTGCAAAAGCCGCAGTTGCAAGTGCTGTGGCGGCAAGTATTGTCAATATCTTTTTCATAATCTTCAACTATTTGGAACCGATGATGATCCTCGCCTGTCCGAGTCCGATGCGGAGAACCTTCACATCGACCGGAATCTGTACCGTGTTCCTGAGGTATTTCCTCAGGTTCGCCGCAACTTCATTCGCTCCGATTGCCCGTCCCCTTTCGTCGTACAGAGGCACGTGCACCTCTTCAAACTTCATCTGGAGTTCATTCGCATCCACAAGGTTGTAACGGTGTCCCACAGTGTTGTCAGCCACCCAGTCCTCGATGAGTTCCAAGAGTTCCTTGCCGTCAATTTCAGTTTCAAGGTCGAGTCCCTCTTCATTTTCAAACACATACACATCAAGTCCGATTTCACGCCCCATCTCCAGCATAGTCTCGAAATGAGACTGGAGCCTTGCGCAGAACTCGTCCATATAGGAATTCACAGCCTCTTCGAGCAGCACTGCGGTCTCAGCCGAGAACGATGGATTGCCGGTGCCGGTCGCGGAAGCCACTGAACGGTTGGAATAGGCATCGAATGCCTCAAGGTTGAAAGTCACGGATTTCTTGGGACCTACATTGTTCACTTTCCAATTGAGCTGGAGAATGAGGTCTGCCTTGGCACGGTTGCGCACCTCGGTGTAGGTATTGGTCTGGACAGTGCCCCCGTTCTTGCCCTGGAGGGCCGAGAGTTCTGCGGAGGCAGTGTTGATTGACTTCATTTCCTCATAGACATTCTTCAGAGGGAAACCCCTGTCTGCCATAATGCCGCTGATTTTGGCAATCACGAAGCCGAGGTCCTGGTCCTTGTTGAAAGCAATGTTATAGTTAGGCAGGGTCTGCATCATACCCTGATTGTCATAATATTCCACATACCCTCTCTGAGTGCACCAGTTGTCACTCGGCACAATCATAAGGGTCGGCTTCTTGACCTGAGCCGAAAGGGATGCCGCAATCGGGAGGGCGGCGAGCAGAAGAGTCAGTTTTTTCATAAACTTTATTCTGTTTTAATTATTCCGTTTTCGATGAGATATGCTTTGAGTTCAGGTCTCAACACCCTGACCGTCACAGATTTGCGTGCCTGGCGGCTGCTTATGCTGTTGCCGTCCGATGCGGCTCTGCTGTCCCTGGCGCTGACGAATTGCTCATACGGACCGTGGTCCTTGAAGAATTCGTTGAAGAAAGCTTCGTATTTTTCCTGTGCGTTCACCTCGGTCACGAGAGGACGTGAGAGATAGGCATTGCCGGGCACTGAGATACCTTTGAATATGACTGCCCGGAGCGCATTCTTGCGAGCCTGCTGCTTTGCATCGCCGAGGTTGCGTCCCTCCCCGAATGCGCGGACCGTTATGCTGCCGTCTGCCTCATCGTTCATATAAATCGGCTCGGGGGTGTTGTAGGCGGAAGTGATGTTTCTCGGAGAGCACCCTACAGCCATCAGGACTGCCGCTGCAATTATCAATATCTTTTTCATAGCCAAGAGATTAGAACATTGTACTCATTCCTTTGATGACCCCGGCTTTCTCCAGGTCCTTGCGGAGGGCTGCCACGTTCACATACACGACCAGCCCCACCTTGTAGCCGATTTTCTTGATTTTCACATATTGGGGACCTGCCGCAGAGGTACTTGCGACGTATTTGTTATAGTCTCCATCGTCTGCAAAGAAAGCATCGAAAAATTCCTTGTGGTCCTGCTGTGCAGTCGGGTCGGAAGCCAATGCCGGATGATAGTCTCCCCTGCCGCTGTAGCCTTTGAATATGACCCCGTGAACGGCATTCCTGCGACAGACCTTGTCGGCATCCTTGATGCTGTTCATATAAGACTGGACATAGACCGCCTGCACTCCACTGGATGCAGAACCTGCCTCTATCTTCTCAATCTCATACTTGTACGCCTGAGTCGCCTGCTTGTTCTTTTTGTCTGCAGAAGCACCGATGCAGATGAGCAGTGCAAGTGCGATGGTAAGAAACTTTTTCATAAGATATGGAGTTATAGTTATTTCAAATACATCCTGCGAATTTAAGAATAATTTGCGGTTAGTCAATTCCATTGGAAAAAATGTATGCCATTTTTTGCGCATTGAGCATCATTTTTGCAAAGAGAGGGCGCTTTTTAGTAA
>JBJEJT010000153.1:0-3537 GCA_051878255.1 Candidatus Cryptobacteroides sp.
TTGTGTTTCTTTTATTTGTTTTCTTATCAAGTAATTCAGATCTGACTAAGCATTGTAGTCCACGCCTTTGAATGTTCCCCTGACTTCATCGCTGAGTTTGCGGAACATTTCGCGGCCCGTCTGTTCGTCGAGCTTGAACCAGCGTGCAGCCACCTGCATCTTGGCGATGAAAGCGAGGACTGCATCCATATCGAAGGTGTCGAAGACCGTGATGTCGGAAATTTTCTCCCACACGAGGTCGTCGAGTGCCTTTTCCCTGGAAAGCAGGTCATCTTTTCGCAGGGCGTCGGCAACGGCGTCTTCTTCCTCGAAAGGCAGTTCGATGGCATCGCCATTCCCGTCCAGCAGTACCAGGACATCCTTGTCTGCGGGGCGTTCGAGAGCATTGTTCAGGAACTTGACCTTTGCATTGCGCAGGTTCAGGTCAAAGAGGAAAAATTCCCTGAGGAAACGGTTGGGATGTGTTGTCGCCCTGTGGTAGAAAACCGTGTCGAGCTTTTCCCCGCAATAGCCGTCCAGGAGGAAATCGACGAGGGCGTTGTCCCTGCCGTCCAACTGTTCCCGGATTTCCGCGATGAAATCGTCCGGGGTCCTGTCCGTGAACTTGAACCCGCTGTCGATGACCGGAAGACCGGCGATTATGTATTCGTAGTTCTTCATACCAGCCGCTTGCTTAGCCGAAAAGTATCTTCTTGGTCGCCGGTCTGAGATAGTTGCCTATGATTTCGCTGAAAGCTTCGTCGGTAAAGCTGATGAAATAGCCTCCGTTCTTCGGCCCGATGGTAAATCCGGCTCCTGTCTTGCTGTACTTGACTTCCACTTCCTTGCCGAGGCTCTTGCTGACTTCTTTGCGAATGAAAGATTCCAACTGCCCTTTGAGGGTCTGCGGGAGACAGATTTCGAGGTCGCAGTCCTTGCCCCCGGCGAATGCTTTCACGGCTTCCGTGATCAGTCCCTTGACAAAGTCCTCATCGCTGAGTGCCGCCTTGACGTTCTTCTGTACTGCTTCGGCGATAACGAGACCTTCGATTGCCTGCCTGGTCTGGCTGATGCTCTGGCGTGAAGCGAGGGCAATCTCTCCGGCTGTCCTGGTCTTGAGGTCCTGTGCCTCTTTCTGTGCGCCTGCCATTATCGCCTGCGCCTCTTTCTTAGCCTGGGCTATTATTTCTTCGGACTGGGCTTTGGCATTCGCCAGAATGGCTTCGCCTTCGCTTTTGCCTTTGGACAGACCTTCATTGTAGAGCTTGTCTGTCAGTTCCTGCAATTTGTTCTGCATTTCTTATAGTGTTTTATTAATGAATTATTGTCTTTCAAAGTTTCGTCAAGCAACAGGTCATCGGTGACTTTCATCCCAGGAATCCGAGCAGGATTCCGGCTGCTACTGCCGAACCTATGACCCCTGCCACATTGGGTGCCATAGCGTGCATAAGCAGATGATTGTCCTTGTCATATTCGCGCCCCACGGTCTCCGAAACCCTTGCGGAGTCCGGAACCGCTGAAACGCCGGCATTGCCTATAAGCGGATTTATTTTGTGTCCCTCCTTGAGGAACAGGTTCATCAATTTTGCAAAAAGTACGCCACTGAAAGTCGCGATGACGAATGAAGCCAGTCCCAACAGGAAAATTTTGAGAGATTCTGCGTTGAGGAACTGGTCTGCCTGGGTGGATGCTCCCACGGTAAGCCCTATGAGTGTCGTAACCACGTCGATGAGTGGACCCCTGGCCGTCTCGGCAAGTCTCCGGGTGACTCCGCTTTCCCTGAGCAGGTTGCCGAAGAACAACATTCCGAGAAGCGGTATGCCCGATGGGACTATGAAAGCCGTGATGAGGAATGCGACAATCGGGAAAAGAATCCTCTCGCGCTGGCTGACCTGACGTGGCGGCTGCATACGTATGAGCCTTTCCTTTTTCGTGGTGAGCAGCAGCATTATCGGTTTCTGGATTACCGGTACGAGAGCCATATAGGAATATGCCGAAACGGCTATTGCTCCCAGGAGGTTGGGGGCGAGTCTGGAACTGAGGAAAATGGCTGTGGGACCGTCCGCCCCGCCGATTATGCCTATTGCTCCCGCCTCTGCCGGGGTGAATCCCAACGAGAGGGCTATGAGAAATGCTCCGAAAATGCCGACCTGGGCTGCGGCTCCGATGAGCATAAGCCGCGGCTGGGAAATGAGTGAGGAAAAATCGGTCATTGCCCCTATGCCGAGGAATATCAGCGGAGGGTACCAGCCTTTGACCACTCCCTGGTAAAGTATGTTGAGCACCGAGCCATCTTCGTAGATGCCTATGTTCATCCCCTGGGGCAGGGGGATGTTGCCTATGATGATTCCGAAACCTATGGGTACGAGCAGAAGCGGTTCCCATTTCTTGACAATGCCCAGAGTGACGAGCAACGCGCCCACGGCAATCATCAGGATGTGCTGCCAGGTGCAGTTGTAGAAGCCCGTGAAGCTCCAGAATTGTTGTAGGCTGTCGATTATCTGCTGCATTGTCGAGTGGTCATAAGTTTAGAGGTCAGTATGTCGGGTCATCTTGAAATGGTTATCAGGACTGCCCCCTCGAGGACTGTGTCCCTTTCGGCAACTTTGATTGAACTTACGGTGCCGGAGCATCCGGCTTCTATCCCGTTTTCCATTTTCATCGCTTCCAATATGGCAACTGTCTGGTTCTCGGTCACCCTGTCTCCCGGTCTCACCTTGATTGCAATGATTGTCCCGGGGAGGGGAGCTGTCACTGCGGCTTCATTTGAGTTTGTCGCCGGTGCAGCCGATGTCTTCGCCGGCGATGCAGGGACTGCCGCTGTCACAGGTGTCGCAGCCGCTTCATTACGGGACGGAACAGTTTCCGGCTCCATCCCGGCTGCTGCTTCCTGCCTTTCCACAGTATAGTTTTTTCCATTGACGGTCACTTCGACGGCTCCGCCGCTTTCGTTTCCTATGGCGATGTCATAGGTGTGTCCGTTTATTATGTATCGGTATCGGGGCATATCAGTTTCTTCTCTTGATCGTGATTACGTAACTTTCACGGTCGTGTATGTCGGTGTGTTCACGGATTGCCATCGCTATCGCCGCCGCGACTTCCTCATCCGGCTCATCCTCCTTCGGGGCTGTCTCATCCTGCCTGTCAAGTCTGCCGAAAGCCTTGCCCAGGAGATGATAGAAAACAGCCAGCACAGCCAGCGCGAGGAATACCACCGAAACAGCGACCAGAGACATTATCAGACCCATTTCCATAGTTTACAGAGGCAGATTGTCGTGCTTTCGCAACGGTGTTTCAACTTTCTTGTTCTCGAGCTGGACCAGAGCTCTGATTAGCCTGAAACGGGTGTTGGCAGGCTCGATTATGTCGTCTATGTAGCCATAGGAGGCTGCGTAGTAGGGGTTTCCGAAGAGTTCGTCGTATTCTTTCATCTTCTCTTCCCTGATTTTCAGGCGGTTCTCATCATCGGCAGCAGCTTTCAGGTCTTTGGAATAGATGATTTCCACTGCCCCCTCCGCACCCATAACGGCTATGTTGGCGCTCGGCCAAGCATAATTT
>JBJEJT010000154.1:0-3535 GCA_051878255.1 Candidatus Cryptobacteroides sp.
ACAATCTCTTGCCCGATGGTCCGCTGTCTGCGAAAAATCTTTCGGACGAGTTCTTCCCGTATCGTATCAGCCCGTTCTTCCCTCCGAGCCACAGGTTTCCCCTCCCGTCATTGAGCATCACCCCTATGTCCAGCCCCGCATCGCTGTCCGCCAGGTTGTTGATTGGCGTGAAATGGAAATCCTGGTCGGTTTCCACGATTGACGCCCCGTGGTCCGTCCCGAGAATCAGGTTGTCCTGTCCATCCCTGCCTATGCACCAGACCACATCGTTAGGCAGGGAAGACAGGTCGCCCACCCTGTGGTGGTATTCCTCCGTAATGCCCTGCCTGTCCCTGATGAAAAGCCCGTTGTCGCTTCCAATCCAGATTTTTTCCCTGTGTCTGAGGAAAGCCTTTACCGGTATGTCCCGGATTGGTCTTTCCAGCATCCGGCTCCGTTCGGTGTCGTAGAGCCACATACCGTTTTCGGCACCGACCATCAGCCTGTCCTCATATTTCGTCCCGCAGATTGCAAGGACGAGGGTGGAGGGGGACAGCCCCGGCAGCTTGTGGATTCTGAGCACTTTCAGCGGATTCTCCCTGTCAAGTTCGTAGATGTGTCCGTAGGCTCCGGCGAAGATCCGTTCCCTGTCGGAAACTATGCAGGAAATATGGTCCGAGGGCAGTCCGGGGACCTTGCCCATCACGCTACCGTCGTGCCAGGTGTAAAGTCCGGAGGTCGTGCCTGCCAGATACCAGTCTCCTATCTTCGTGAGCGCCTTGATATGCTTCCCGTCGAAACGCCTGTCCTCAATGAACCTGTCGGTGTCGCAGTCGTAGATGCTCAAGCCCGAATCCGTCCCCATAAGTATGCGGCTGCCCTCGGCAAGCATCACGTTCACAACGTCATTCACCAGGGAAAGGGAGTCGTTGCGGTCGTAACGGTATGTCCTCGTCCTGTAGCCGTCATAACGCACCACTCCCTCGGATGTTCCGAACCATAGGTAGCCATCCCGGTCATATACAGTTGAGAAAACAGATTTGTTACCAAGAGTTTCTTGGCTCAGGCTGCGGAAAATTTCATTTGCCCGGCAGACGTTGGAGGAAGTTGTGACGAGGACGAATAACCCCGCGACGAGATATCGAAATTTACGTTTTTGTCCGATTTGTTGCATAACATTTGTCTAAAATCGTCTGCTAATATACGAAAATCTGCACTTAATCCACAATTTTGTCCGTTTTGATGCCTATCCTGTCCGATATGTTGTGCTTGAAAAATCATCTTTACCCTACTTTTGCAATACTGAATAATTAATGACACTACTTATGAATCGAACTTTTGCAAGGATGCTCAAGGCTTGTGCGCTCGTTTGTGCCGTCCTTTCGAGTGTCCAATGGGCTGCAGCCCAGAATCCTATCAGAGTTTCGGGTACGGTCATTGACGACGCCGGCTATCCGATGATCGGGCTTACTGTCGTCGTGACCGGCACCAACAACGGAGTGGTTACCGACATTGACGGAAACTATTCCATAGAAGTGCCTGCCGATGCTTCCCTGACTTTCTCTTTCCTCGGATTCAAGACCCAGGTTCTCCCCGTGGAGGCACGCACACGCATCGACGTGCAGCTTCTCCCGGACACCGAGTTGCTCTCCGATGCCATAGTGATAGGTTACGGAAACACCACAAAGAAAGACCTCACAGGCTCCGTTTCCTCCGTAGGCACGAAGGACTTCAACAACGGTCTCATCTCCACCCCTGAACAACTCATCAACGGCAAGGTGGCAGGTGTCCAGATAGTGTCCGAGGGCGGTTCCCCTACTTCCGGAAGCACCATCAGAATCCGTGGCGGTGCATCTCTCAACGCTTCTAACGACCCTCTCATCGTACTGGACGGGATTCCTCTCGAGATCGGAGGAATCAGCGGCAACGACGGCAATTTCCTCTCGATGATCAACCCTTCGGACATAGAGTCGATGACAGTTCTCAAAGATGCTTCCTCCACGGCCATCTACGGTTCGAGGGCATCCAACGGTGTCATCATCATCACCACGAAGAAAGGTTCGGGAGACAAGCTGACCGTAAATGTGAACACCACCCATTCGGTGCAGTGGAAGACCAAACTCGCGGATATGCTCAGCTATGACGAGTTCGTGAATGTCGTGAACACTTTGGACGCCAGCTATACCTCCCTGCTGGGGACGGAGCATACGGACTGGAACTCACAGATCTACACCCCTGCCTACGGAACCGACAATCTCGTGAGCCTTAGCGGCAAGGTGGCTCCAAACGTGCCTATACGTGCTTCCTTGGGCTATTACAACCAAAGAGGTATTCTCAAGAGCGACCAGGCAAAGAGGGCCACGGTGAATTTTTCCATCAATCCGTCATTCTTCGACGACTATCTCAAATTCGGTGTGAGCGTCAAGGCTTCGTGGAATCACAACAACTTTGCTCCGACCACTGCGATCTGGAATGCAGCCACTTTCAATCCCACCCTCCCTGTCTATTCCGGTTCGGACGAACTGGGAGGCTTCACTGAAATTGTCAGTGGCGGCCAACCGAGCGCCGAGGCAGTGAAGAACCCTCTCGGACTTATTATGCAGACCGACGCCCAGTCGGATGTGACAAGGGTGATTGCAAACGCCGAAGTGGATTATCGTATGCATTTCCTCCCTGACCTCAAGCTTCACGTCGCCTATGGCTATGACTGGGCGACCGGGCGCGGCTACACCCGTGTTCCTGAAACGGCGGCATCCAACTACTATACACAGGGTTATTACAGTCCTTACGGTCCGTCCTACAACTATAACAGTCTGGTGACCGCATATTTGAATTACAGCACTGTGATAAAGCCCGCCAAACTTCGCATCGACGCCACTCTCGGATATGACTTCCAGTACTGGAAAGCTACCACCTCTGCCGGAGACAGCTACAATGCAGCCGGTGAATCGCTCAATCAGGCATATCTGCCTACAGACCAGAGACACTCGCTGATGTCCTGGTACGGAAGGTTGAACCTGTCATACGATTCCCGCTATATGATCACCGCAACCATACGTCAGGACGGAACATCCCGTTTCTCGCCTCAGACCCGCTGGGGTACCTTCCCGTCGGTGGCAGTGGCTTGGAATATCTCGGAAGAGCCGTTCCTCAGGGATTATGACCCGCTTACCAACCTCAAGGTCAGGGCAAGCTACGGTGTCACCGGACAGCAGGACGAAATAGGCAACTACAACTATCTGCCTACATATTATTCCGGCACCGACAGCAACCAGTACATAGGTCAGGACGGCAATTACATCACCACATTCAAGCCGTCCTCATACGTGAGCGACCTCAAATGGGAAACCACGACTTCCTGGAATGTCGGCTTCGACTTCGGCTTCCTTGACGACAGGATTACCGGTAGTTTCGACTGGTACACCCGCAAGACCAACGACCTTATCGCAGAAGTGCCGACACCTGCGGGAACCAATTTCTCCAGGATGATCACTACGAATGTCGGCAATATGAGCAGTTCCCGAATTGAGGCAAGCGTCAATTTCATACCTGTGAG
>JBJEJT010000155.1:0-3534 GCA_051878255.1 Candidatus Cryptobacteroides sp.
TTGCAAGCAGCCACTGGTCTTCAAACAGTATGTCCAAAGTTTTTTTCATCTTGCAAATATATGGATAAAAAGGTAATTTTGCGACGGCTTTGGAACAGCCGGCAGCATAATTATGGAACTGATTCAGACTTGCGAGGCTTGAGTTATGGAACAGCAGATTTGGGACCCTTTGAGACGCAGGATGGTTTCGCTTACTCCGGAGGAGCAGGTGAGACAGTGGTTCATAGGGGTTTTGAAGGAGGTCTGCAAGGTGCCGGAGCATCTTATGGGTTCTGAGGTTCCGCTGAAACTCGGACAGAAGCGGCTGAGGGCTGACATAGTGGTCTTCGGACGGGACTCATCCCCAGTCGCGGTCGTGGAATGCAAGAGACCGGATGTGGAGATCGGTCCGGATGTGCTGATGCAGGCAGCCCGCTACAACCTCTGTCTCGGGGTGCGCTGGGTGATGCTGACAAACGGGAAGCAGACCGTTGTGCTCAGGAGGGAGGCTTCTGGAGGTCTCTCCCCGGCGGACAGACTGCCGGAATATGCCGATATGTAGGACTTATGGGCGGCTCGGACCGCGATGGAAGTGATATGGATAATTACAGTGGATATTTGACTGACCCCGTATTCGGGACAATGTCCGAAGTTGCGGGACAGGAGGGCGTGAGGGCGTTTGTGATAGGAGGCTACGTGCGCGACTGTCTGCTCGGACGTCCTTGCGACGACATCGACGTGGTGGTGGAGGGCAGCGGAGTCGGGTTTGCCGGCAAAGTGGCTGAGCGTCTGGAGAGTTCCGGACCGCAGGGGCGCAGGAGACACAGAATCAATGTGACGGAGTTCAAGACTTACGGTACGGCTATGATAAGATACCGGGGGCTGGAATTGGAGTTCGTGGGCGCCCGCAAGGAGAGTTACCGCAGGGAATCCCGCAATCCTGTGGTCGAGAACGGCAGTCTCAGGGACGACCAGCTGCGCCGGGATTTCACAATCAACGCTATGGCTTTCAGTCTGCAGAAATCCGATTTCGGTGCGCTCGTGGACCCTTTCGGCGGACTGGCTGACCTCGAAAAAGGGATAATCCGCACCCCGAGGAATCCGGATGTGACTTTCAGCGACGACCCTTTGAGGATGCTGCGTGCAGTCAGGTTCGCCACCAAACTCTCCGTTCCGGGAAAGCCGTTCAGGATCACTCCCGAGTGTATGGAGGCTATGAGGCGCAACCGTGAACGCCTGAACATACTTACCCGTGAGCGCATTGCGGACGAGTTGAACAGGATGCTCGTGGCACGCAAGCCATCCACGGCATTCCGCCTGATGGATGAAGCCGGGCTCCTGGACCTCATCCTCCCCGCCCTTACCGCGCTCAAGGGAGTCAGCGTGCTGGACGGCAAGGGGCACAAGGACAATTTCGACCACACCCTGCAGGTCCTCGACAATGTTTCCGAGTTGGAATCCGAGGCGGGTTCCGAACCCAATCTGTGGCTGCGCTGGGCGGCTCTCCTGCACGATGTGGGCAAGGCGAAGACAAGGAGATACGACCCGGCAGTGGGCTGGACCTTTCACGGACACGAGGTGGTGGGCGGACGGATGGTACCTAAGATTTTCGCCTCCCTGAAACTCCCGCAGAACGAGAAGATGGAATATGTGAGGAAGTTGGTGGAACTGCACCTCAGGCCCATAGCCCTTGTAACTGAGGAAGTCACGGACTCTGCCGTGCGCCGGCTGCTCTTCGAGGCGGGGGACGACATTGACGACCTGATGCTGCTCTGCCACGGGGACATCACTTCAAAGAACCTGCGCAAGGTGGAAAGGCTCCACGCCAATTTCGAACTTGTGCAGCGCAAGCTCGTGGAGGTGGAGGAAAAGGATGCGATACGGAATTTCAAGAATCCCATTGACGGAGAGTACATTATGTCTCTGTTCGGAATCGGGCCCTGCAGAATCATCGGGGAACTCAAGGAATATGTCAAGGAGTCCATCCTCAACGGGGACATCCCGAATGAGTTTGCGGCTGCGGATGCCCTGATGCGCTCCAAGGCGGCTGAAATGGGACTGACACCCAAGGAATGAGACGGGCTATGGATGCGTACGGCAACAATACGGATTTGGAAGCCCTGGTGAACCAGTTCCTGATAAGGGCAAGGAGCGTCAGACGTTATTCTCCGCGAACCTGCGGAATCTATGCCGATGCCCTGCACCGTTTCTGTGACTATGTGCTTTCCCGGGAGGCTTCCGATTCCGGCAGTCCCGCAGCCCTGTCCAGCCGCAGCCTGTCCGAAATCCTGGACGCCGGAACCATACGCGAATACGAGGTTTATCTGCTGGACGGGTGTGCCCTCCAGCCCAGGACGGTGAACCTGCATTTGAGCATACTCAGTTCCTTTTGTGCCTTTCTCATCCTCGCAGGGGAACTGAAATCCAACCCGGTGAAGACAGTGCGCCGTCCCAAGGTGCCCTCCCGTCTGCCTGAGTTCTACCGCAAGGAACAGATGGACACTTATTTTTCCCGGACGGACATCTATGCCTCGGAGGAATATCTCGACATTTTCGTGAGGGAACTGGAATGTGCCCGCAGCGGCAGGGATGGGGGAGAAAGCCTGAAAGCCGCCAGGGAACTGTACCAGAAACGGCTGGAACGGGCGATGGTCTCCACTCTCGGACATCTCGGAATCCGCCGCGCCGAACTGACCGGGCTGAATCTCGGAAATTTCGACACGCAACGCAAAGTGATGACCGTCAGGGGAAAGGGAGATAAAATGAGAGAAATTCCCGTTTTGGATGCTCTATGTAAAGAAATTTTCCTATATTTGAAAGCAGTTGAGGCTCTGAAGGGTGGGAAGAGGACTGCGGAGGAACCTATGTTTGTGACCTGGAACGGGAAAAGGATTTATCCGGTGCTCGTGGACAGGGCTGTGAAAGGAAGGTTTGCCGATGTTTCCGGAGTTACCGGGAGGCGTTCTCCCCACGTGTTGAGGCACACCCTTGCGACAGGATTGCTGGATTCCGGCACGGATTTGAACTCCATCAAGGAAATGCTCGGCCATTCCTCCCTCGCGGCGACGCAGGTCTATACCCACAACTCCATAGCCAAACTGAAACAGGTTTATAAATCAGCCCATCCGAGGGCCAAGAACAAAGGAGGTAATTATGGAGATTAGAGTTCAGTCCATCCGTTTCGACGCAGATCAGAAACTTCTGGATTTCATTGACAGGAAGTTGGGAAAACTCTCAAGATTCCACGATTCCGTGATTGGGGTGGAGGTCAGGTTGTCTCTGCTTCAGGAACACGACAACAAGAATGTGTGGGTGCAAGTTCAGGTACCCGGAAATGACATCGTGGTGGAAAGGAACGCCGGAAGGTTTCCTTCCCCGACAGGAAATTCCACAAGAGGGGTATCAGACTGGGAAAGAGTTCAATTCTTCAAGTATGGGTGATGAACCGATGTGGAGCATGGAGTCGTGGGAGTACTGGAACTACACCTCGGCACGGCTGGCTGACTACGACGGCGATGGTCTTCCCGATCTGTTTGTGGGTGGCAATGGGGGTTA